>NZ_RZOM01000738.1:0-3171 GCF_003999175.1 Mesorhizobium sp. M7A.F.Ca.ET.027.03.2.1
ATGCGGCCGATGCGGGTGGTGTGGAAACGGCCTTGCGCGTAGTTGGTGACGCGCTTCTTCAGGCTGCGCGCCTTGCCGACATAGAGCACATCGCCGGCAGCGTTCATCATGCGGCAGACGCCGGGCGCGTTGGGAAGCCGCTTGACCAGCGTCTGGATCACCTCGGCGCCGATCATGCCTTCCGCGTCGCCGGCATGCGGTGTCCAGTCGATGGCGGTGAAGGCGACATCGGGACCGACGGTTTCAACGATCTTCTCGACCGCCTCGTCCTCGAGGTCGATATCGGGGGGCAGATCGTCGGCGCCGCCGCGCGGCGTGCTTTTGTGGTCTACAGGACTCATTCCGTCATGCCTGTCACATCGGGCGTCTGCCATGCAAGATGCTGGCCGCCATCAAGCGCGATCATCTGGCCGGTGACCGAGCGCGCTTCCCAGAGATAGCGGATTGTGGCGCCGAATTCCGGCAATTCCGGGCCGCGCTTGAGGACCAAGCCATCCACCTGTGCGGCAAAATCGCTGTCGTCCTGACGCGCGTTCTTCAGTGTCGGCCCCGGGCCGATGGCATTGACGCGGATGCTGGGGCCGAGCGCTTGCGCCATCATCTGGGTGGCCGTCCACAGCGTCGACTTGGACAGCGCATAGGAGAAGTAGCGCGGCGTCGGACGCCAGACGCGCTGGTCGATCATGTTGACGATCAGGCCCTCCTGCCCTGCCGGCAACGCCCGGGCGAAATTCTGCGCCAGCAGCGCGGGCGCTTTCACATGGACGGCAAAGTGCCGGTCCCAGGCCCGCCAGTCGAAATCCCGAACCGAATCGTCCTCGAACAGCGACGCATTGTTGACCAGCAGCGGGATCGGTCCGAGCGCTGCTTGCGCCTGGCCGACGAGATCGTCGACGGCGTCCATATCGGTCAGGTCGGCGGCGACCACGGCGGCGCGGCCACCTCCGGCGATGATTTTGGCAGCCAACGCATCGGCCTCGATGCGCGAGCGGTTGCAATGGATGGCGACGGCAAAACCGTGCGCGGCGAGATCCTCGACGATCGCCCTGCCGATCCGCCTGGCCCCGCCCGTCACCAGCGCCGTGACAGTGGCTTTGCTCATATGGTGTCAATCCTCAATTTCGGCCCGAAAAAGCGGTGCCGGCGAAATATGGCCCGGCATGCGTTAAATGGTGTTCGCACCTTGGGCAGCATTGTGGCGAAACGGCCGTTTGGACATCCCGGCCCGCCCTAGACTCGGGCGCGCCCGACCGCAATATAGGGTGCTGGAGTCCTTGCACCAAGCGGTGTGCAGCGCAGCATGGGATGGTTCCTGCCATTTCGCTGTTGCGAAGATGCAACGTCAAGGTTCTGCCTCATTCGTGCCGGGGAATGACCCAAGTTCAGGTTCGCTTCAGCCGCATTTTGACACGACATTTGGAACCGACGAACGCCAGATCCGTTTCACCCCCCGGACGGGTTGATGGCGATCGTGAGAAACAAGCCTGTGTCCTGTGGCTTAAGGAGTAAAGAACAATGCAAGCCAATCTCAAATTCGCACGGCCGCTGGCCGTTGCGCTTGGGCTCTTCGCCCTCAGCGGAACTGCCTATGCTGCTGACGTGGTTTCGGAAGAGCCGCCGGCACCTGCGCCGATCGCTGAACTTCCGGTCGCTTCGTGGGCCGGCCCCTACGCCGGTCTCAACGTCGGCTATGGCTTCAGCGGCCGGACCAAAGAAAAGGATTTCGACGTTGAAACCGATACCAAGGGTTTCGTCGGCAGTGTCTTCGGCGGCTACCAGTGGCAGCAGGAGAACTTCGTCTACGGTGCTGAAGCCGAACTCGGCTACAACGGCGTCAAGGGCGACGACAACGGCATCGACTCCAAGGCCGGCTTTGAAGGTTCGCTGCGTGCCCGCCTCGGCTACGCGGTCAGCCCAGAAATCCTGCTCTATGGCACCGGCGGTCTCGCCGGCAGAAGCCTGAAGGTGGAAGACACCGTCCTTGGGGCCAGCGATCGCGCAACGATGCTCGGCTGGACCGCCGGTGTTGGCACCGACATCAAGCTGACCGACAATGTCTTCGGCCGCGTCGAGTATCGTTACACCGACTTCGGCAGCAAGAGCTTCGACGGCATCGGCAAGGTCAAGGCCACCGACAACCGCGTCACCTTCGGCGTCGGTATGAAGTTCTAAGTCGTTCAAGCCACGACACGAAAAAGCCGGGCCTCGCGCCCGGCTTTTTTTGTGTCTGGGTAATTTTCCCGGTGATCGAATCGATAACCCGGGAAATCAATTCCGGGCAATCGGCTATCAACCAGGAATGCACGGCTTCAGTTCTGGAAACTTCTCGTCGAAGCGTGCCGCCCATCGCGTCAGCCGGGCGCGACCCTTCTCCCATTTTCCGGCAAAACGCAGCGAGAGATAGCCAAGGCAGGCGCGCAGCGCCATCTGGCCGGCGGTGATCTTCTTCGGCAGCTTCGGCGGGTTGGCATTCAGCAGGTCGAGTGCCGCCGTGATCTTCGCCCACTGGCGATCGAGCCAAGGCTGATAGACCATCTCCTCGGGCCGCGTGCGCCGTTCATAGACCATCGACAGCGCGCAGTCGCAAATGCCGTCGGCCAACGCCTCCAGCACTTCAGCCTCGAGCCGCTTGTCGGGAGTGCGTGGAAAAAGCGCGCTCTTCGACAAACGGTTGAGATGCTGGGTGATGGCGCGACTGTCGTGGATGGAGCGGCCGTCGTCGAGCACCAGAACCGGGATCTTGCCGAGCGGGTTGGCGCCGATCAGTTCGGCCGGTTTGTCGTCGGTTTTGACCGCCACCGTTTCGATGTCGATGCCGGCATAGGCGGCTGCCATGCGCACTTTGGAACTGTAGGGAGAGGAGGACGCATAGAGCAGTCTGGGCATGATCGGTTTCCTGTTTTGCAGGCCGGCAGTGTTGACCGATCAAGCGCGATCGAGCAATGGCCAGAAGCGGAAAACCCGGCCGCCAGCGAGCGGACTCATCGGCCGGGGCCGTTTGGCGAGCGCTCCATGAAGACGGTGCTTGATCACATAGTCGCCGAGTTGCCAGAATCGCAGGGATCACTCAGCCGACAGCCAAGACCGAAGGGCCTCGCGCCGATATTTCATCAAGCGCATGAATGGCACAAAAAGCCCCACCGGACTCCGCCCTATGGCGAAGTCCTGGGA
>NZ_RZOM01000739.1:0-3162 GCF_003999175.1 Mesorhizobium sp. M7A.F.Ca.ET.027.03.2.1
TCGCACCCGTAGCTTCGTCATCCACGGGCGGAGCAAGGAGCTTAGCGACGCAGCGCAGACCCGAGGATCCATGCCGCGACATCAACACCGCCGCGGCGGTGCAGAATTCCGTTCCGCCGCACACGTCGCCTGGCGTCACGGCATGGATACCAGGGTCTCCGCGACGCCGCTTTGCGGCTGCTCCGCCCTGGTATGACGAAGTTGGGCTACTTGCTCGCCTTGGCCCGCTCGATCGCGTCGACGATCATCTTCTTGGCATATTTGGAATCGTGCCAGCCTTCGATCTTGACCCATTTGCCGGGCTCGAGATCCTTGTAGTGCTCGAAGAAGTGCTGCACCTGCTGGCGCGTGATGTCGGGCAGCTGGGTGTATTCGGTGACGTTCTCGTAGCGCAACGTCAGTTTCGGCGACGGCACGGCAATGATCTTCTCATCCTGGCCGGCATTGTCTTCCATGATCAGCACGCCGATCGGCCTGACATTGATGACGCAGCCCGGCACCAGGGCACGCGTGTTGCAGACCAGCACGTCGATCGGATCGCCGTCGCCCGACAGCGTGTGCGGCACGAAGCCGTAATTGCCGGGGTAGCGCATCGAGGTGTGCAGGAAACGGTCGACGAACAGCGTGCCGGCCTCCTTGTCCATCTCATACTTGATCGGCTCGCCGCCGATCGGCACCTCGATGATGACGTTGACGTCCTCAGGCGGGTTCTTTCCGCTGGCTATGGCTTCAATGCGCATGGCTTAAATCCCTCTCTCGATGGGAGATCGATAGCGGGCGACGCGTCATGGTGCAATGCGGCGAATGGTGCTGGCTGAAATCGGGAGAGGCAATGGCCGAAAGGCCGGGCTGTCATTCCCAGACGAAAGCAACCTTCTTGAGCGCCTTCTGCTCGAAGATCTCGACGCCCTCGGCTACATCGCGGCCGCCGGCGCCGGCATAGAAGGCGAGTGCGTTCTGGTTGTCTTCCAGCGCCCACACGACCATGCCTTTCAGCCCGTGATCGGCCAATCGCGCCTTGGCTGCCGAAAACAGGCGGCTGCCGAGCCCGATGCCCTGATATTCCGGCCGCAGGTACAATTCGTAGATTTCGCCTTGCTGCCTGAGTTCACGGGCGCGGTTCTTGCCAATCGTCGCATAGCCGGCAATCTTACCGCCGATCTCGACCACCAGAACAGTGGCGGCGCGGCGAATCGCATTCGCCCACCAGTCGGCACCTCGACGGTTGATCATCGATGTCAGGGTGCGGTGCGGAATGATGCCGGAATAGGCGCCGCGCCAGGCCTCCAGATGCACCTCGGCGATGGCACTGGCATCGCGCGGGTCGGCTTTCCGGATGTCGATCGTCAGCGTATTCATGATTTGTTAACCATAAACCCGCATCGCCCGATTGCAAGAGTCCCGGCGGCCCGCCGGCTGCTTTCTCACAGGCGATCATGACACTGATGACATCAGGCAAAGCCTGCTTGAAAACGCGCTCAGCCGAGGCGGATGGCGTGGCTTTCGAGAACCGGAGCGGAGCGCACTTTTGTACGTGAACGCCGGCCGAAGCCGGCCTGCCAAGGCCGCTCATGTGTGAGTGCTTCGGCCGGCGAAGGCCGGAAGCGCAGAAAACCGCGTCAGGCGTCCGGCTGAGTAGCGTTTGCGGGCGGGCTTTCAGATTTCGACGAGATGGTCGTCAAGTTCGTTGCTGTCGCCCACTGTGACCGGGAAATGCTCGGCCAACACCGCACCCACCTGCTCGATCGCCTTGACGAAGCCGTCGGCAAGCCGGTCGTCGCCGGCATGCGCGGTAAGGTCGCACACGACACCGTCCCAGACATGCTGGCCGACCTTGGCGTCGATGCCCGAATCGGCAACCACTTCGGCATAGCGTTCAGCGATCGAGACGAAGACCAGCACGCCGGTGCGCGCCGTGGTGCGGTGGACGTTGCGGGCAAGGAACTGCTTGATCGCGTTGGCGTGCGCCGCTTGGTAGCGCAGCCGCCTCGGCACCAGATGGATGCGCAGGCCGGGCAGCGCCCACAACAAGGCCAGCACGCAGGCAAGCGCCAGGAGCTGGGCGAGGACGAAATGCGGCAGCCGGATCGACAGCCACCAGGCCTCCAGACCGTAGCCGACCGCCAGGCTGACGATCAGCATGTACACGGTCGCCATGAAGGCGGCCGGGAAGAAATAGCCGTCGCTGGCATGCGCCACGACGCAGTAGATCTCGCCGTCGGTTTTCTCCTCGGCGGCGCGGATCGCGGTTGCGATGCGCTCATGATCCTGCGGGCTGATTGGTCGTGTTGCCATGATATGTCTCACCAGCTTCCTGAAGAACCGCCACCACCCGATGAGCCGCCGCCACCGGAAAACCCGCCACCGCCGCTCGATCCCGAAGACCAGCCACCACCGGAGCTCCCCGACGACCAGCCGCCCGAAGACGAACCCGTTGTCCAGCCACTGCTGCCCGAGTACCCGCTCGGCCCACGGCCGTAACGAAACGTCATGCCCAGCCATCTGTACACGCCCGGGGACAGCTTCGTGCCGAACATCGGCGGCAGGAACGCCATCGCCAACCCGCCGAAAAACATCGTCGCCCACAGGATCAGGAACACGGCAACGATCGGATCGATGGACGTGCCGTCATCGGCGGGATTGCGCTTGCCTCGCGCTTCCAGTTCTTCGGGATTGCCCTCCAGCACCATGACCATGTCATCGACGGCTTTGCTGATGCCGCCGGAGAAGTCGCCGGCGCGGAAGGCCGGCACCATGTCGTTTTCGATGATGAGCTTGGTATGCAGATCGGTCAGCGTACCTTCCAGCCCATAACCGACCTCGATGCGCATCTTGCGGTCGTTCGGGGCAACCAGCAGGAGCACGCCATTGTTCTCGCCCGCCTGGCCAAGTTTCCAGAAGCGAAACAGGCGGTTGGCGTAGGGCTCGATCTCCTCGCCATCGAGGCTCGGGATCGTCGCGACGACGATCTGGTCGGAACCTTTTGTCTCGAAACCGGCAAGCTTCCGCGTCAGCGCCGCCTTGGTCGCGGCATCGATGATGCCGGCATTGTCGACGACACGGCCGGTCAGCGCCGGCAGGTCGGCCGCGTAGGCCATGACGCAGGAGAACAGCACGACCGCGGCAATCAGGACAGCCGAGGCGAGGCGGTCGCGTTTCGAC
>NZ_RZOM01000073.1:0-11054 GCF_003999175.1 Mesorhizobium sp. M7A.F.Ca.ET.027.03.2.1
TCGACACACATATCGCGGCGCTTAAGGCGGCGCTGACGCGAGAAGGGATCAAACAGGCGGTGTTCGATCCGGCCAAGCTGGCGCAGAACAACCGCTCGGGCCGCAAGTTGATGCAGGCTTATTTTCGGCAGCGCGGCGTGAGCGTGAAGTTCTCGGACCAGTAGAACCGCGCGGGCGATCTCAATCGCGCGATTTGGTTGGTTTCGGACGCGAGTTCCCCGACGCTTCGGGCCATCCCTTTTGACCGGCTCAATAACAGCGATCTGCCGCCGCAAGTGCATCGACGCGGTGAGCTTCGTCCAGTGCGCCAATCCGTCGGACTGACGCATAGAACCTGACATAGTCGCCCGAACACAGATCGAACAGGCGCAGAAACGCGGTCACCCGATCGCTATAGACGGACGTCGCGGCGAGCTTTGCATTGTTGATCGGGGAAGCGAACCAGGCATCGTATCCCCGGTATCGGCCCCAGCGCCTGTCGCGCATGTGTCGGTAGCGCATCCGCAGCCGTTCAATCGCGGCCGTCTTCGCGGCCAGTTTTTGCTCCGAGGTGCCGGAGTTGGAATAGACTTGCGTCAGCTCGTCGCGGGTCCGCGACACCAGCGCAAGAAATTCAGCCTTGCGCCTCCGGGCAGCTTCGTAACGGCGCAATGCGGCGGTGTCGCCAGTCGCGCGCAGCCATTTTTTCACGCCGGTTGTTTCGACGGCGACAGCGAACGCCTCGTTGAATGCGGAATCGTCGTGCACGTAGACGCGCTGGTGGGCCAGTTCATGGAACACCAGCGCTGCAAGATAGGTTTCATCCTGGCCGAACATCGTGCTGAGCAGCGGGTCGCTCGACCAGCCAAGCGTGGAATATGCCGTGATGCCCGTCACATAGATGTCCATGCCCTGTCCTTGAAGTTCGACAGCGGTTTCAGTCGCGGACTTCCTGGAGAAATACCCCCGGTAGGGAACACAGCCGAAAACAGGGAAACACCATGTTCGCGGCGTCAGCGAAAATGCCGGCGCGGCGAAGACGGCCCATGTCACCGAATCCCGACCAATGTCGACATAGCTGCGGTAGCTGTTGTTGTCAGGCAGCGCCAGTTCATCCGTTGCGAACTGTCGTATAGCGCTCGCCGATGCCATTCGCGCGCGCAATGCCTTCGGCGTCGACGGATCCTCGATCAGTTTTCCGACATCCTGGCGCGCTGTCATGATCCGCAGATGGCCCTGCACGGATTGCGCGTAGTAGGAAATACTGGTGCAACCGGTCACGCCGGACGCCATGATTACAACGACAAGCAATCGAAAGAATGCGCGCATCACGATTTGCCCAAAGCAGTGCTCACCCGTTCCGATGGAGTCGCAATTGCCCCAGGTCGCAAGCAGTCGCATCGATTTGATCGAGGTCTATAGCTTTCTGAAGTATCCGGACAGGTGCTCATTGGGGTGACGCATGCGTCACCACGCGCAAGCCGCGTCCCATCAACCTGCAGCTGATCAGTCCTTTCCCGCCCGCTTGAAAATCCGCGCGTAAAATTCGCCGACGATGCCGCGCCGGAAGACGAGCACGCACACCATGAAGATCAGGCCGGTGGCGATGGTCACCGGAAAGCCGGAAGTGGCAAGCGTGTTTTCCAGGCCGATGACAAGGCTGGCGCCGATGATCGGCCCGACCATGGTGCCGATGCCGCCCAGAAGCGTCATCAGGATCACCTCGCCCGACATCTGCCAGGTGACGTCGGTGAGCGTGGCGAACTGGAAAACGATCGCCTTGAGCGATCCGGCCAGCCCGGCCAGCGCCGCCGACATGACGAAGGCGCCGAGCTTGTAGTTGGCGACGGAATAGCCCAGCGAAATGGCGCGGTTCTCGTTCTCGCGGATCGAGCGCAGGATCATGCCGAACGGCGAATTGACGATGCGCCAGATGGCGAAGACGCCGACGAGGAACACCGCCAGCACGAAATAATACATGTTCAGCGAGACGTTCAGGTCGAGGACGCCTAGCAGCATGCCGCGCGGCACACCTTGGATGCCATCCTCGCCTTGCGTGAACGGCGCCTGCACGCAGAAGAAGAAGAACATCTGCGACAGCGCCAGCGTGATCATGGCGAAATAGATGCCTTGCCGGCGAATGGCGAAGAAGCCCATGACGAAGCCAAGCAGGGCCGCGCCCGCCATGCCGAGCAGAATGCCGGCTTCCGGCGGCCAGCCCCAGACCTTGACGGCATGCGCGGTGAAGTAGGCGGCGCCGCCAAAGAAGGTTGCATGGCCGAACGACAGGAGCCCGGTGTAGCCAAGCAGGAGATTGAACGCGCAGGCAAACAGCGCGAAGCACAGCATCTTCATCAGGAAGATCGGATAGACTAGGAAAGGCGCCACCAGCAGCGCCAGGATGCCGAGCCCGACCAGCGTCCATTCAAGCCGCGCCGAGGTTTTGGGCGATGTCTCGCGAAGCGTCAGTTCCGACATGTCAGATGTCTCTTCCGACATGTCAGGCGTCCCTTCCGAACAGGCCGGCCGGCCGGACCAGAAGCACGATGGCCATGATGACGAAGACCACGAGGTTGGAGGCCTCAGGATAGAAGACCTTGGTCAGGCCTTCGGCAAGGCCGAGCATGTAGCCGGTGACGATGGCGCCAAGGATCGATCCCATGCCGCCGACCACGACGACGGCGAAGACGACGATGATGAGATCCGACCCCATAAGCGGGCTCACCTGATAGATCGGCGCTGCCAGAATTCCGGCAAGCCCAGCCAGCGCGGAGCCGAGGCCGTAGGTCAGGGTCAGCAGCAACGGCACGTTGACGCCGAAAGCCTGGACGAGGCGGGGATTCTCCGTCGCGGCGCGCAGGTAGGAACCGAGCCTGGTCTTCTCGATCAGCACCCAGGTTCCGAAGCAGACGATCAGCGAGGCAACGACGACCCAGCCGCGATAATTGGGCAGGAACATGAAGCCGAGATTGGTGCCTCCCGAAAGCAGCGGCGGGACGGCGTAGGGGTTTCCCGAGACGCCGTAATAGTAGCGGAAGATGCCTTCGAGCACGAGCGCGAGGCCGAAGGTGAAGAGCAGCCCGTAGAGCGGGTCGAGATCGTACAGCCGCGACAGCGCCAGGCGCTCGACCACGATGCCGAAGACACCGACGATCAGCGGCGCAAGGATCAGCGCCGGCCAGTAGCCGATGCCGAGATAGGTGAGCAGCAGATAGCCGACGAAGGCGCCGAGCATATATTGGGCGCCATGGGCGAAATTGATGACCCGCAGCAGGCCGAATATGACGGCCAGGCCCAGGCTCAGCATGGCGTAGAACGAGCCGTTGATCAGGCCGACCAGCAACTGGCCGAGGAAAGCCTGAACCGGGATTCCGAAGATCATCGTCATGGCGCCATCATACACCCAGGACTTCGTGGAGCTGCGTCATGCGGTCCGGCAGCTCGCCGACCGGGAACCCTGCCACCACCTTGCCGTGCTCCATCAGATAGAAACGATCGGCGACACGGCTGGCGAAGCGGAAGTTCTGCTCGACCAACAGGATCGTCATGCCGCGCTTTTTCAACGTCGCCAGCAACGCGCCGATGCGCTGCACGATGACGGGAGCGAGCCCCTCCGTCGGCTCGTCGAGAAGCAGCATTTTCACACCCGTTCTCAACATGCGCGCGATCGCCAGCATCTGCTGTTCGCCGCCCGACAGCCTGGTGCCGGGACTGTTGCGCCGCTCCTTCAGATTGGGGAACAGATCGAATATCTCCTCGACGCTCATGCCGCCCTCGGCCACGACCGGCGGCAGAACCAGGTTCTCGTCGACGGTCAGCGTGGCGAAAATACCGCGCTCCTCCGGCACGAAGCCGATGCCCTGATGCGCGGTGCGGTGCAGCGGCAGCCGCATCAGATCCTGGCCGTCGAAGGCGATCCCGCCGGTTCGCTTGCGGATCAGCCCCATGATGGCGCGCAGCGTCGTCGTCTTGCCGACGCCATTGCGGCCGAGCAGTGTGACCGTCTCGCCGGAATACACTTCCAGATCGACGCCGTGCAGCGCATGGCCCTCGCCATACCAGGCGTTGAGGCCGCTGACGGCAAGCAGAGGTGCGGTACTAGTCATCGGCGGGGCCCATATAGGCGATCTTGACGCGCTCGTCGCGGCTGACCGTGGCGTAGTCGCCGGCGGCCAGCACCTCGCCGCGCTGCATGACCGTTATCCAGTCGCAAAGGTCGGCCACCACAGTCAGATTGTGCTCGACCATCAGCACGGCGCGATCCTTGGCCACCGAACGGATAAGGTCGGAAACCGTGGCCACGTCCTCGTGCCCCATGCCGGCCATCGGCTCGTCCAGCAGCAGCACTTTCGGATCGAGCGCCAGGGTCGTGGCGATCTCGAGCACGCGTTTCCTGCCATAGGAAAGGTCCCCGGCGAGCCTGTTCCTGGCGTCGTCGAGACCGACCGAGCGCAGCAATTCCTCGGCGCGCGGCGTCAGCCGGTCGAGCGCCGCCAGCGAGCGCCAGAACTGAACGCTGAGCCCGCCCGGCCGCTGCAGGGCAACGCGCACATTGTCGAGCACGCTGAGATGCGGAAAAATCGCCGATATCTGGAACGAGCGCACCAGACCCATTCGCGCGACCCTGGCCGGCGAGGTGCGGGTGATGTCGTGGCCAAGCAGCTCGATCCTGCCGCTGGTCGGCGCCAGGAACTTGGTGAGCAGGTTGAAGACGGTCGTCTTGCCGGCGCCGTTGGGTCCGATCAGGGCATGGATGTTGCCATGGCGAACATCCAGATCGACGTTTTTCACGGCGATGAAGCCGGCAAAGTCACGCCGCAACCCGCGGGCGGAAAGCACCACAGGCGGCTCGTTCGCGCTCAGGTCAGTCGGCGCCATCGGCCGCGCCGATCACTGGCCGGCCGTCGGACAGCCGCTTTCCTTTTCGCTCAGGAAGGCCTCGTTGCCAGGAATGGTGGCGAGATATTTGTAGTAGTCCCACTCCTTGGTGCTCTCGGCTGGCGACTTGACCTGATAGAGGTACATGTCGTGGACCATGTTGCCGTCCGCCTGCACTTTGCCGTTGGTTATCGCGGCGTCGTCCACGGGCATCGAATGCAGTTGCTTGGCGACCGCTTCGGTCTCGTCGGTGCCGGCCTTGTCGATCGCTTTCAGGTACTGCGTCACCGCCGAATAGGTCGAGGCCTGGATCATGTTCGGCATGCGGTTGGTGCGCTTGAAAAAGCGCTGCCCGAATTCGCGGCTCTTGTCGTCGCGATCCCAATAATAGCCTTCGGTCAGCACAACGCCCTGCGCCGCTTGAAGGCCAAGCCCATGCACCTCGGCCAGCGTGAACAGGAGTGCGGCAAGACGTTGACCGCCCTGGACGATGCCGAATTCGGCCGCCTGCTTGATGGAGTTGGAGGTATCGAGGCCGGCATTGGCCAGGCCGATGACCTTGGCGCCCGACGATTGCGCCTGCAGCAGGAAGGACGAATAATCGGTCGATCCCAGGGGATAACGCACCTCGCCCAGCACCTTGCCGCCATGGCTCTCGACGAACTTGGTGGTCTGATCCTTCAGCGAATAGCCGAATGCATAGTCGACGGTGACGAAGAACCAGCTGTCGCCGCCCTGCTGCACGAGAGAGCCGCCGGTCCCAACCGCTTGCGAATGAGTGTCATAGGCCCAGTGGAAGCCATAGGGCGAACATTGTTTGCCGGTCAGCTCCGTGGTTGCCGCGCCGGTGACGATGTCGATCTTCTTCTTTTCCTTGGAAATCCCCTGGACGGCGAGCGCCACCGAAGAGGTCGTCAGTTCCATGATGGCATCGACCTGCTCGGTGTCATACCACTGCCGCGCGATGTTGGAGGCGATATCGGGCTTATTCTGGTGATCGGCGCTGATGATTTCTATCGGCGCTCCCTGCACCTTGCCGCCGAAATCCTCGACCGCCATCTTGGCCGCCTCGACCGACCACTTGCCGCCGAAATCGGCGTAGACGCCCGATTGGTCGTTGAGGATGCCGATCTTGACCTTGCCGTCGGAAATTTCGGCGGCCGAGGCGGGAATCGCGGATGCGGCGAGAAGTGCCGCGGAAACGAAAAGGCTTACCTTCATGGTTGACTTCCTCCCATAGCGATGAATCCGACCGACCCTCCTACGATCGATCATCGCAATGGTATTGAACATGAGGAAGATAGGGACAGAGGGCAAGAGGCCGTTAGGGATTTCGTGTGCGAAGCGATACCGTTTGGCGGGGGAACGCGAGCCTTGAGCGCGAGATAGAGACACAAACACGTGAACCGCCCGGCGGCAGTGCCGGCTCAGCCCTCGGCGGCGACGAGATGGCCGTTGCCGACATCCCTCAGCGCCAGTTTCAGCGGCGCCTCGCCGATCCTGCGGGTGGCGCTCGGGATCTCCTGGTCGAGGCGGGCGAAGCGGCTTCTTCGCTTGGCTGGATCGGGCACCGGCACGGCTTCGATGAGGCGTCTGGTGTAGGGGTGGCGCGGGTTGGAAAAGACCTGGTCGCGCGTGCCCATCTCGACGATCTGGCCGAGATACATGACGGCGACGCGGTCGGAGATGTTCTCGACCACAGCCATGTCGTGCGAGATGAAGAGATAGGCGACGCCGAATTCGCGCTGTAATTCCTTCAACAGATCGAGCACGCGCGCCTGCACCGAAACGTCGAGCGCCGAGACGCTTTCGTCGGCGATGATCAGCTTCGGCCGCAGCGCAAGAGCGCGTGCAATACAGACACGCTGGCGCTGGCCGCCGGAGAATTCATGCGGATAGAGCTCCATCTGATCGGCCGACAGGCCGACGCGCTCGAACAGCGCCGCGACACGGTCACTGCGCTCTTGCTTCGAGGCGATGCCATGGATCAGCAGCGGCTCGGCGACGAGTTCGCCGACGCGCATGCGCGGGTCGAGCGAGGCGTAGGGATCCTGAAAAATCATCTGCACGTCGCGGCGCACCGCCTTACGCTCGTCGCGACCAAGGCCGGACAGATTGCGCCCGCCAACCGCGATATCGCCGCTGTAGGGCACCAGTCCGGCCAGCGCCTTGGCGGTGGTCGACTTGCCACAGCCGGATTCGCCGACCAGCGCCAGCGTCTCGTTGGGCGCGATCGAGAAGGTCACGCCTTCCACCGCGTGGACGCGGCGGGTGACCCGGCCGAAGAAGCCGCCATGCAAGTCGAAGCGGACATGCAGATCGTTGACTTCGGCGACATTGGCCGGCATCGCCGTCTCGGCATCCCTGGATTTCTGGCGGCCGATACCGCTGCCGATGCGCGGCACGGCGGCCAGCAGCTCGCGCGTGTAGTCGGCTTGCGGCCTGGCAAAAATGTCAGCGGTTTTTCCCTCTTCGACCATGCGGCCATGCCGCATGATGATGACGCGGTCGGCCATTTCGGCGACGACGCCCATATCGTGGGTGATCAGGATGACACTGGTGCCGTGCTGGCGCTGCAGGTCGCGCAGCAGCTCCAGCACCTCGCCCTGCACGGTGACGTCGAGGGCCGTCGTCGGCTCGTCGGCGATCAGCACGTCCGGCTCGAGCGCCAGCGCCATGGCGATCATCACCCTCTGGCGCATGCCGCCGGAGAGCTCGTGCGGAAACTGCTTTAGCCGGCTTTCGGCTTCCGAAATGCGCACCGCCTTCAACGCCTCGATGGCGCGCTGACGAGCTTCGCCCTGCGACAGGCTGGTGTGTGCCTCGATGGATTCGGTGAGCTGCCGGCCGATCGACAGCACCGGGTTGAGCGAGGTCATCGGCTCCTGGAAGATCATGGCGATACGGTCGCCGCGAATGCGCCGCATCCGGCGCTCGTCGAGAGTCGTCAGATCTGTATCGCCCAAATGGATTTTCCCAGACGATATGCGGGCTGCGGGCTGCGGCAGCAATTGCATGATGGCCAGTGCGGTCATCGATTTGCCGGAGCCGGATTCACCGGCAATGCAGAGCGTCTCGCCGCGGCTCAGCGTGAGCGATAGGTCGGAGACGACCTCGCGCTCGCCATCCTCGCCGCGCACGCTGACGCAGAGGTTGGCGATGTCGAGGATGGATTTGGTTTCGCTGATCATTGCAGGCGCAACCCCCACCCGGACCTTCGGTCCGACCTCCCCACAAGGTGGAGGTAGGGCGGCAGCATTTTACCCTCCCCCTTGCTGCGAAGCAGCGGGGTGGGGGTACGGCGCCGACCTCCAGTCATTCAAACACGCAGCGCGGAAAATAGAACGACACCACCCAGTTCGGTATGTCGACGATCTCGCTGATCCTGAGATCACCGCAGACAGAGGCCAACATATAGGCTTCGACCGGGTCGATCTTGTAACGGCCGGCGAGCAGGTCGACCATCTGGGCAACCGCCTCCCTGGCGCCGGCCATTAGGTCCGGACCGATGCCGGTCGTCACCTCATAGCCCTTGGCGTCGAGATGGCGCGTCACCGGGCCTGGCGTGGTGAAGCGCGGCGTCTTCAGCCTGGCGTCCTTGACCAGATCGAGCTTGAGCACGACGTCCATCGGGCTTTCGATCGCCGTGCCGCAGACCTCGCCGTCGCCTTGCGCGGCATGGGTATCGCCGACCGAAAACAGCGCGCCCGCCACTTCCACCGGCAGGTACAGCGTGGTGCCGGCGGCGAGATCGCGGATGTCGAGATTGCCGCCGACGCGCCTTGGCGGCACCACCGAATGGTGGCCCTTTTCCGCCAGCGCGTTGCCGATGGTGCCGGCGAAGGGTTTCAACGGCACACGCGCATTTTTGCCGAACAGCGCCGGCTCGAGCGAGACGGCGTCGTATTTCCAGATGTTCAGCGCCGGCTCTTTGAAGTCGTCGGCGAGCAGCCCGAAACCGGGAATGTTGGCCGTCCAGCCGAAGCCGGATGGTTTGAACATCTCGATCGTCACCTTCAGTGCATCGCCCGGCTCGGCGCCCTCGACGAAGATCGGCCCGGTCACCGGATTGACGGTGGCGAAGTCGAGCCTGGCGACGTCGGCGACCGTGCTGTCGGCCTGCAACTGGCCGCCGGAGGAATCGAGGCACTGGAACTCGATGGTCGAGCCGGGCGCCACCCGCTCGGCCGGGACAAACGAATTGTCCCAGCCGAAATGATGTTGGCGCCCGTGGATGGTGTAGTCGCAGTTATTGCACATCTTTTACGTACACATTGTCGTAGTTGATCGGGATATGGACCGGGTCGACATAGAGGTTGTCGGCGCCGCCCATGCGCGCCGACTTCATGGTGAAGCGCTGCTCGTTGAAGACCGGCGCCCAGGGCGCGTCTTCCATCACCTTGTCGTAGATGGCGCTCCACATCTTGTCGCGCTCGCCGGCCTTGGCCGGGTCGACCACCGAGTCGGCCTCGGCCGCCTTGGCGTCGAGATCCTTGTTGCAGTACCACGACCAGTTCCAGCCGCCCGGCACCGCGCCGGCGCAGCCGAGGATCGGGCCGTAGAAGTTCGACGGATCCGGGAAGTCGGCGATCCAGGCCATGCCGCCGGACCAGATCATCGGTGCGCCGGCCTTGTCGCCGCCGGCGGCAATGACGTTTGCCTGAGCCAGCGACTGGATGCTGGCCTTGATGCCGATCGCCGCCAGATCCTGCTGGATCGCCTGAGCGATGCGCGGGTTGGGATCGGTGTTCATGGCGAACAATTGCGTGTCGAAACCATCGGGATGACCGGCCTCGGCAAGCAGCGCCTTGGCCTTGGCGACGTCATAGGGATAGCCCTTGTACTCCTTGTCGTAGCCGGGCATCGACGGCGGCAGCGGCTGGTTGGCCGGCACAGCGCGGCCGTTGATGATCTGGATGATGCGCGCCTTGTTGATCGCCATGTTGACCGCCTGGCGCACCTTCACATTGTCGAACGGCGCCATGGTGGTGTTCATGGTGACATAGCCGGTGTGCAGCTGGCCGCCTTCGACGACGCGCGCCTTCTGCTCCGGATCGGCCATCACCTCCTGGAATTTTGCCGGCGGAATGCCGTCGCCGGGCACGTCGATCTCGCCCTTCTGCAGGCGCAGCAGCGCAACGATCGGCTCCTGGCCGATCTCGAAGGTGATCTTGTCCAGATGCGGCAGGCCCTTGTGCCAATAGTCCGCATTGCGCTCGAAGACGATGCGCTGGCCGAGTGTCCACTCGGCGAGCTTGAAGGCGCCGGTGCCGACCGGATGCTTGCCGAAATCGGCGCCGTATTTCTCGACCTCTTCCTTCGGCACGACATGCGAGAAGTTGATGGCCATGACATGCAGGAAAGTGGCGTCGGGGCGGGTCAGCTCGAACTTGACCGTGTAGGGATCGACGACGGTGACGCCCGAGAGGCTCTCGGCCTTGCCGGCGGCGACATCGTCATAGCCCTTGATCGAGCCGAAGAAGCCGGCGCCGGGGCTCTGGGTCTTGGGATTGGTGACGCGGTCGAGCGAATATTTCACGTCGTCGGCGGTCATCTCGCGGCCATTGTGGAATTTCACGCCATGGCGCAGCTTGAAGGTGAAGGTCTTGCCGTCGGGCGCTATCTCGTAGCTCTCGGCAAGGTCGGGCTTCAAATTGGTGGTGCCCGGTTCGTAATCCATCAGCCCGTCGAACAGGCTCTTGATCATCGACCAGTTCTGCCAGTCATAGCCGATCGCCGGATCGAGCGTGGCGACATCGTCCTTGTAGGTGATGGTGATGGCGCCGCCCTGCTTGGCGTTCGGATCGATCGCGTCTTCGGCGCGAACACTTGTCATGCCGAGCATCAGCGCCAGCGCCGATGCCGCTACCGTGGATGCGAGAAACTTTTTCATTTTTATGTTCCCTTTCTCTGTCTGGTTTTCATTTTCATCTGAGCTTGATGCGGGGGTCGATGAAGGGCGCGATGACGTCGGCCAGCAGATTGCCGAGCACGATGGCGAAGGCCGAGACCAGGGTGACGCCCATGATGATCGGGATGTCCACGCGCTGGATGGCCTGCCACGCCAGCTGGCCAATGCCAGGCCAGCCGAACACGCTTTCGACGACAACAATGCCACCCATGAAGATGCCGATGTCGATGCCGATCATGGCGATGACCGGCAGGATGGCGTTGGGCAGCGCATGGCGGAACAGGAT
>NZ_RZOM01000740.1:0-3162 GCF_003999175.1 Mesorhizobium sp. M7A.F.Ca.ET.027.03.2.1
GGCATCGATATCGGCGTAGCGCTCCGCCGGCGGCGTGAACCAGCGGCCGTAGCGAAGATTGCCGGCAACGCTCAAATGCGGAAACAGCCGTGCGTCCTGGAACACCATGCCGATGCGGCGCTTGTGCTTCGGCACGAAAATGCCGGCACCGGTATCGACCAGCACACGGCCGTCGACCTCGATGCGTCCCCTGTCGGGCCGGATCAGCCCGGCAATCATGTCGATCAGTGTCGTCTTGCCCGACCCAGACGCGCCGAACAGCGCCGTCAGCCGCCCGGCGCTTTCGAAGCGGGCGTCGATGGCGAAACCACCCAGCCGATGACTGATGTCGACGAGAACGCTCATTCGATGTCCAGTCGCCGGCCGACACGCCGCGCCAGCACCTCCGAAGCCACAAGTGCTGCCATGGAGATGACGATGGAGATCAGCGTCAGGCGGAGCGCCCCTTCATCGCCACCCGGCACCTGCGTGAAGGTGTAGATCGCCGACGGCAATGTCTGCGTCTCATTGGGAATGTTGGAGACGAAGGTGATGGTGGCGCCGAACTCGCCCATCGCCTTGGCGAAGGCCAGGATGGCGCCGGCGATCAGCCCGGGCAGGATCAGGGGCAGCGTGATGGTGGCGAACACCCAGAGCGGATTGGCGCCGAGCGTTCCCGCCGCCGCTTCCATCTTGCGGTCCACCGCCTCGATCGACAGCCGGATCGCCCGCACCATCAGGGGAAAGCCCATGACGCCGCAGGCCAGCGCCGCACCTGTCCAGCGGAAGGAGAAGACAATGCCGAAATGCTCGGCCAGGAAGGCGCCGGCCGGGCCGCGCCGGCCGAAGGTCAGCAGCAGCAGGTAGCCGGTCACCACGGGCGGCAGGATCAGCGGCAGATGCACCAGCCCGTTGAGAACGGTCTTGCCCCAGAACTGTCCCCGGGCAAGCAGCAGCGCGATCAAGATGCCCGGCGGCAGGCTGGCGAGCATCGCCACCATTGCCACCTTGATGGACAGCCGAACCGCATTCCATTCGTCGCGAGTGAGGTCCAGCAGCCAGTTCATTGTGCCCCTTGGAACTCAGTTGCTCGGCGCGAGTACGGTAAATCCCTGATCCTTGAACAGCGCGGCCGCCTTGGCCGACTGCAGGCATTTCAGGAAAGCCGGCGTATCCTTGTCCTTCGAATCGGCGGTCTGGGCAACCGGATAGATGATCGGCGGATGCGAATCCTCCGGGAAGGTGCCGACCACCTTGACGCCCTTTTCGGCATGCGCGTCAGTGGCATAGACAATGCCAAGGGCGGCTTCGCCCGTCGAAACCAGCTTCAGCGCCGCGCGCACGTTTTCGGCCTGCGCCACCTTGCCCTCGACCGAGGACCAGACGCCGAGCGATTCAAGTGCAGCCTTGCCGTATTTGCCGGCCGGCACCGCCTTGAAATCGCCCATGGCGAGCTTGCCGTCGCCGATCAGCTTGGCGAGGTCGAAGCCCTTCTCGATCCTGGTTTCGACCGCCGAGTCCTTCGGCGCCACCAGCACGATCTCATTGCCGAGCAGCTTCACTTCGGTGTCCGGCTTGGTCAGCTTCTTGTCGGAGAGATATTTCATCCAGTCGAGGTCGGCCGAGATGAAGACGTCGGCAGGCGCCCCGCCCTCGATCTGCTTGGCCAGCGCCGAGCTTGCGGCATAAGAGACGGTCGCGGCTTCGCCGACATCGGCCTGGCAGGCCTTGTTCACCGCGTCGAGCGCATCCTTGAGGCTGGCCGCGGCAAACACGACCACCTTGTCTTCCGCATGCGCTGCCGGCACGACTGCCATCAGCGCCGCAGCCAAACCGCCAATGGCGATCGCCCTCGATCCAAAACCTTTGCGCGTCATGGAAAACTCTCCCTGGTTTGAAATCCGGCCGGCTCGAAGCCTGCTAACCGATATATCCGTATGAATATAACAAGGGAAGGCCCGGCGCCCCATGAAAGCGTCTGTACGACACCGATTGTTCTGATGAGACCGGCAAAGAAACCCTGGAAAGGAAACTCCGATGAAGATCAGCGCCCGCAATATCCTCAAGGGAACGATCGCCGAGATCGCCAAGGGAGCCACCACCTCGCATGTCAGGATCGACATCGGTGGCGGCGCCATCGTCACCGCCTCGATCACCAACGAGGCCGTCGCCGATCTCAAGCTCGAAAAGGGCAAGCAGGCCTATGCCGTGGTCAAGGCCTGGGACGTGATGGTCGGCATCGACTGAAATGTGCGGCCTTAGACCGCGATCGGCGCCTTGATCGACGCATCGGCGACGTAGTTTTCCAGCCGGAAATCCTCGAAGCGGAAGGCGAACAGATCCTTCACCTCCGGATTGATCCACATCGTCGGCAGCACCTTCGGCGTGCGCCGCAGTTGTTCGCGTGCTTGCTCGAAATGGTTCGAGTAGAGATGCGCATCACCGAGCGTGTGGACGAAATCGCCGGGTTTCAGCCCGGTGACCTGCGCCACCATCAAGGTCAGCAGGGCATAGGACGCGATGTTGAACGGCACGCCAAGAAAGATATCGGCGGAACGCTGGTAGAGTTGGCAGGAAAGCCGCCCTTCCGAAACATAGAACTGGAAAAGGCAGTGGCAGGGCGGCAGCGCCATCGCTTCCACCTCGGCTGGGTTCCATGCCGAAACGATCAGCCGCCGCGATTGAGGATTTTTGCGTATCTCCTTGAGAAGATTAGCGATCTGGTCGATCGAGCCGCCATGGCCATCCGGCCAGGAGCGCCATTGCTTGCCGTAGACCGGGCCGAGATCGCCATTCTCGTCGGCCCATTCGTCCCAGATCGAAACGCCGTTATCGGTGAGGTATTTGATGTTGGTGTCGCCAGCCAGGAACCACAGAAGCTCATGGATGATCGACTTAAGATGCAGCTTCTTGGTCGTGGTGACGGGAAAGCCGCGCGCCAGGTCGAAACGCATCTGGTAGCCGAAGACGGAGCGCGTTCCGGTGCCGGTGCGGTCGCCGCGATCGGCGCCATTGTCCAGCACGTGCTGCAGGAGGTCGAGATACTGGCGCATCGGTTCCGGCTCGATTCGGTTGTCCAGCCATCATAACTTACAGACGGGCGGTCGAACACCACAAAGCAGCGCAAGCCCAGCCCTAAGCCAGCCAGTCCCCAACAACATCACCGGCTGGCGCCTAGACCGC
>NZ_RZOM01000741.1:0-3162 GCF_003999175.1 Mesorhizobium sp. M7A.F.Ca.ET.027.03.2.1
GTGGAGAACACATGAAAATCATCTCTCAAACGAAAGCCCATGGCGGCGTGCAGGGCGTCTATTCCCATTTGTCGACGAGTTGCCGTTGCGACATGACTTTTGCCGTTTTCATACCTCCGCAGGCGCGGGAAGCGCCTTGTCCCGTTGTGTGGTATCTCTCAGGCCTGACGTGCACCCACGCCAATGTAATGGACAAGGGCGAGTACAGGCGCATGGCCGCCGAGCTTGGCCTGATCGTCGTCTGTCCCGACACCAGCCCGCGCGGCGCCGACATTCCGGATGAAAAAGACAACTGGCAGTTCGGCTCCGGCGCCGGCTTCTATCTCGATGCGACGCAAGAGCCTTATGCGAAGAACTATCGTATGTATTCCTATGTCACCGAGGAATTGCCGGCCCTCATCGCGGCTGAATTTCCAGCCGATATGGCGCGCCAGGCAATCTTTGGCCATTCGATGGGCGGGCATGGCGCGCTGACGATTGCCTTGAAGAATCCGTCACGTTTCAAGAGCTGCTCGGCGTTCGCCCCGATCGCCCAGCCAAGCACCGCCGGCTGGTCGAGACCGGCCTTTGAGAAGTATCTGGGCAAGGATGAGGCCTCGTGGCGAACCTGCGACGCGACGTCGCTCATCGAGGACGGATACCGTTTCCCCGAATTTTTGGTGGATCAGGGAACGTCGGATGGATTTCTTGACGACGGGCTGAAGCCTTGGCTGCTCGAGGCGGCCTGCGCCAAAGCAGGTATTCCGCTAAAGCTGCGGATGCAGGATGGATACGATCACTCGTATCTTTTCATCTCCAGCTTCATGGACGACCATCTGAGATGGCATGCTGAGAGGCTTTGATCTGGGCAGGCCGAAGGCATGGCCAGATGCAAACAAGTCATCCAGCCCATCGGCACGCAAACCTTCGATGTGGAGGCGTATCGCGCCGCGAATTTCGGTTTCGACCTCAGATACGGTCGCACCCGTCGCGATGCAGCCAGGCAAGTCCGGCACATAAGCAGAGAAATTATCTCCAGCTTTCTCAATCACTACGGCGTAGCGCATATGACCGCTCCAGATTGAGGATGCTTTAGTTATCTGTTGGCGCAACTTGAGCGTTGTCATCTTTAACGACGGCCATCCTTGATAGGTATTCCCTGAGGCCATTGTCGGTGAGCTTATAAAAGATCGCGCTACCACCTCCCTGCGTGCTGTACTGTTTTGCAGAAACCACTCCGACGAGCTCAAATTGAGTTAGAATAGCAACATCCGTTGCGTGATCAATGCTCACTTCATAGGCGCCATTGAGTTTTTGGATGTAGGTCGCAAGAGCTCGCATTCCAGATGTATTTGTTGGGGTGCGGAAATTTCCCCCGACTATGCGCAGAATGTCGCCCCACGAATACTCTCTTTCCCCAACTCTCTTTTGAGTATTGAACCCTGTCTTGTAATTATATTTTACTTTATGAGTGTCGTTCAGGTCGGCTAAGTTAGCTATAGAGATAGGAGGCTTAAGGCTGTCAATTTTTTCTACTAAGGCGCTGTTTTCCTTGCGAAGATTGTTTATTTCCGTTAATATCTCGGAAGTCGCCTGTTGATCGCCTCGTATCCATCCGGGGGCCGGATATCGCTTGATTGCGGTATTTAATGTAGTCGCAACTTGGCCTGCCAACTGATCGGCGTTGTCCCACATTCTTACCAGACGACCCTCGCTAACCTTTTTCCGAAATGCTTCAAGTTTCGCGAGAAGTTCTGAGTTTTGGTCAGTTTTGCCAACGACCACTTGGCTGATGTCTCTTCTGACAAATCCTAAGACCGGTTTCCCTGTTTCGATTGCGTAGTCGTATTCTTTCTCAGTATAAGAGGATCCATCTTTTGCAACAGATCCATACCTTGCCGCAACAACGAGGACATAATAATCGCAGACGTCAATTACTGTCTTGATAAATTCAAAAGTCTCTTCGTCTGAGGCTGGAAAGAATTCCATGCCGGATGGAATGCAATCCATCTCCAAAAGCGTCTGCATGACTTTTCGACGCTCAATTTCCAAGTCGGAGAAAGTAGAGCTAAGAAAAATCTGATACCGCTTCTGTTCCATGTTTCAGCCTTACTAAGTGATCCGCGCCGCAGGTGCGGCGCGGGTCTAATGTCGATAGCTCCCGATTATTGGGGCGCTGCGAGGTGGCACTAGACCTCAGCTGCACCCGCTGGTCGAACCGCATGTATCGCATTTCTCGCAGGTCCCGTTCCGTACCATCGTGAAATTCTGGCACTCGGAGCAGGAATTGCCTGTGTAGCCCTGGAGCAGGGACCTTGCGCGCCGGTCGTTGGCGAGTTTCTTGGCTTCGGCCGCCTCAACGGCCGCAGCGTCGGTGAACAAGCCTGCCGTCGCGTCCGAAGCAACACCCGCCGCCTCCTCGAAGGCGATGTCTTCGGCCAGTTCCTTCGCGCGCTCCTCATAGTCGCGCTTGTAGGCGACCGCTTCGTCGCTGGCGGGTTTCAGCGCCAGCACGTTGGAGCCGGAGAAGGCGGTCGGTGCCGAGCGAGCAGGGGCGCCCGAGGGGGCCGCAAAGCCTTTCGGGTCGTTGCCGCTGACGCGCGACACCAGCTTCACCGGCGATGCGCCACGAGTCAGGCCCTTGGAAACCGCATCGGTCTTGCCTTCGCTGATGCCACGGCCAAGTGCGGTGTTGGAAAAGTCCGACTGGTCGACATGGGCGAGATCGTTGCGCCCGAGATAGGAAATCGCCAGCTCGCGGAACACGTAGTCGAGGATCGACGTCGCGCTCTTGATGGCATCGTTGCCCTGCACCATGCCGGCCGGCTCGAATTTGGTGAAGGTGAAGGCGTGCACATATTCGTCGAGCGGCACGCCATATTGCAGGCCCAGCGAAATGGCGATGGCGAAGTTGTTGAGAAGGCCACGCAAGGTCGCGCCTTCCTTGTTCATGTCGATGAAGATCTCGCCGAGACGGCCATCGTCATATTCGCCGGTGCGCAGGAAAATGGTGTTGCCACCGATCTTGGCTTTCTGGGTGTAACCCTTGCGGCGGCCGGGCAGTTTTTCCTGCTCGCGCGACACGCGCTCGATGATGCGCTCGACGATCCGCTCGGTGATCTGTGCGGCACGTGCTGCCGCAGGTGCGGCGAGCAGCTGCTCGACGGCTTCATCCTCGTCGTC
>NZ_RZOM01000742.1:0-3161 GCF_003999175.1 Mesorhizobium sp. M7A.F.Ca.ET.027.03.2.1
GCATTATTGCCAGCGCCAGCTGAGCATCGAGGCTCGCCATGCCGCCAGAGGGGAAGACCATGATGCACGAACCGATCGCCGCCGCGGCCACGGAAAGCCTTGCGCGGCAAGCACAGGAGCGGGTTTTCCGCAGCCATGACGGGACGGAGATCTTCTACCGATTCTGGCCGGCGGCCTCCGCCGATGCCAAGGGCGCGGTGGTGCTCTTCCACCGCGGCCACGAGCATGGCGGCCGCATGGCCCATCTCGTCGATGAATTGCAGATGCCGGACCACGCCTTCTATGCCTGGGATGCCCGCGGCAATGGCCGCTCGTCCGGCGAGCGCGGCTATGCGCCCTCCTTCTCGGCCCTGGTGCGCGACATCGACTGCTTCATGCGCGAGATTGCAGCCAGGGATGGCTTTGCCACTCGGGATATCGCGCTGATCGCACAATCCTTCGGCGCCGTGCTGGCCGCCGCCTGGGTGCATGACTATGCGCCGAAGCTGCGCGCCATGGTGCTGGCCTCACCGGCCTTCTCGGTAAAACTCTACGTGCCCTTCGCCAAGGAGGGCATCGCACTCTGGCAGAAGATCAAGGGCCGCTTCTTCGTCAATTCCTACGTCAAGGCGAAATTCCTGACCCACGATCCCGTGCGCATCGCCTCTTTCGAGAGCGATCCGTTGATCACGCGGCCGATCGCTTCCAACATCCTGGTCGAACTCTATCAGCATGCCGCACGCATCGTCAGTGACGCCCGCGCCATCACCGTGCCGACCCAGCTTCTGCTATCGGGCAGCGACTGGGTGGTGCGCCACGGCCCGCAGCACGAGTTCTTCGTCAATCTCGGCAGCCGCACCAAGGAACGCCATGTGTTGCCTGGTTTCTTCCACGACACGCTGGGCGAGCGCGACCGGGCAAAGGCCCTCGACCTGATCCGGCCATTCCTGGCCAGGCAGTTCACGGCACCGGACGCGCCTGTCGACCTTAAGCAGGCGGACATTGCCGGCTACACCCGCGACGAGGCGGACCGACTTGCCTCGCCGCTCGCTTTGATGTCGCCAAAGGGCCTCTATTGGGCATTCAGCCGTGCCTCTATCCGCATGGGCGCCTGGGTCTCGCAAGGTATGAAGGCCGGCGTGACCACCGGCTTCGATTCCGGCTCGACGCTGGACTACGTCTACGAGAACAATGCGCGCGGGCTTACGCCTCTTGGCCGCGTCGTCGACCGCATTTTCCTGGAGGCCATTGGCTGGCGCGGCATCCGCCAGCGCAAGCTGCATCTCGAAGAGCTCATCGGCTCTTGCCTGGCGACGCTCAAGGCCGCTGGCCGGCCAGCGCACATTCTCGACATCGCGGCCGGCCATGGCCGCTATGTTCTCGATGCCATCGTGAAGAGCCCCGATCAGCCGGCGAGCGTTCGCCTGCAGGATTATTCCGACCTCAACGTCCAGCTTGGCCGCAAGCTGATCGCCGAGCGGCAATTGCCGGCTGATGTCTCGTTCCAGCGCGCCGACGCCTTCGATGCCGACATGCTCGCATCGATCGATCCAGCTCCGGATCTTGCCATCGTTTCCGGCCTTTACGAGTTGTTCTCCGACAATGCGATGATAGCCCGCTCGCTCGGTGGATTGGCCAGCGCCATGCAGCCGGGAAGCCTGTTGCTCTACACCAACCAGCCCTGGCATCCGCAGCTCGAGATGATCGCCCGCACCCTGACTTCGCATCGCGGCGGCGAGGCCTGGGTGATGCGGCGGCGCACGCAGGGTGAGATGGACCAGCTCGTCGAAGCCGCCGGTTTCGAAAAGCTCGACCAGCGCATCGACCAATGGGGCATCTTCACCGTCTCGGTCGCACGGCGCCGCTGAGCAGCATGGCCTCGTCGCTTGCACCCATCGCGCGCACCGAGCCTTATGGACGGGTGGTCGTCAGGGCCGCGCTCTGGCTGGCCTTCCTGGCGCCGTTCTTCTACCTCAGCTACGGCTTCGCCAACTGGCTGGCCTCGCGGCGCGACGAGGTCGGCAGCATCGTGTTCTCGTGGGAACACAGCATTCCGTTCGTCGCCTGGACCATCGTGCCCTATTGGTCGATCAATCTGTTCTATGGCCTGTCGCTGCTGCTCAACAACGACAAGCAAGGCGTCGACCGCCTGGCCGGGCGCTATCTCACCGCGCAGGTCGTCGCCGTTATCTGCTTCATCCTGTTCCCGCTGACCGCGACATTCGTGCGACCTGCAACGACCGGACTGCCCGGCTTCCTGTTTGCCGTGCTTGGTGGTTTCGACAAGCCGTTCAACCAGGCGCCCTCGCTGCACATCGCCCTTTTGGTGATCATCTGGGATCATTGGCGCCACCGGCTCCGCGGGTTGCTCCTGCCGCTCTGGCATGGCTGGAGCTTCCTGATCGGTGCCTCGGTGCTGACGACCTGGCAGCATCACTTCATCGACATTCCGACCGGCGCGCTGCTCGGGTTCTTTGCGCTGTGGCTGTTTCCGCGCAGCGGCGCGTTGCCGTTTTCAGGCTTCCGGCTGACCAGCGATGTGAAAGCGCGGCGGCTGGCGCGGTTCTACGCGCTGGGCGCGGTCCTCGCGCTGGCCGGTGCAGCGCTCGGCGCCTTGTTCTGCGCCGTCGCGCTCTTCCTGCTTTGGCCGGCGCTGGCGCTGGCCATCGTCGCCTTCGCCTATGCAGGAGCAGGCGAAAAAGTGTTCCAGAAATCCGCCGATGGCAGCATCACGCTCGCAAGCCGTGTCCTGCTCTTGCCTTACCGTCTCGGCGCCAGGGCCAACATATGGGCCTGGACGCGCAAACTTGCTCCCCAGGCGGCGATTGCCGACGGCGTCTTTCTCGGGCGCTTTCCCACGGCGCGCGAGGCCAGCAGCTTCGGCACGGTCATCGATCTCGCCGCCGAACTTAAGAGGCCTGCGGCAGCCGATTGCCGCTGGATCAGCTTTCCGATGGTCGACCTGTTGCCGCCGCCAGTGGCGATACGGCAACAGGCAGCCGGCGCGCTGGAGAGTGCGCGCCGCGACGGCACCGTGCTGGTGTGCTGCGCGCTCGGCTTCCAGCGCAGCGCCGGCGTCGTCGCCGAATGGCTGGTGGCGACCGGCAGGGCCAAGACGCCGGCGCTTGCCCGCGAAATGCTCGCGGCCCTCGGCCGGCCGGTTCATCTTGCCGACGCCATAG
>NZ_RZOM01000743.1:0-3159 GCF_003999175.1 Mesorhizobium sp. M7A.F.Ca.ET.027.03.2.1
TGGCAAAGGGATCACGCATCTTGCCAGCCGCATGCGCGCCATGGGCTTTTCGAATCTGGTTTCAAAGGTTTACGCCGACACCCGCCACGAAAGCCTGAACGAGGTGAATCGCGACATCATCATGGATGATTTCGCCATTTGGGCCGACGAAGTCCTCAAAGCGTGACGGATTGGCCCATTGCAAGAGCCGTGACAGCCGTTGCAGGGCTTGATAGAGGCTCTGGTTTCGCAGCAATCACGGTGATTGCGGCAATCACGGTGATTCATGGCTGAGCCCCCGCTGAAAGGCGTCCGCGTCGTCGAACTCGCCCGCATCCTTGCCGGGCCATGGGCCGGGCAGTTGCTTGCCGATCTCGGCGCCGATGTCATCAAGGTCGAAAGCCCCGATGGCGGCGACGACACCCGCAAATGGGGGCCACCCTTCGTCATGGGCAAGGACGGCGAGAACCTGTCGGCCGCCTATTATCATTCCTGCAATCGCGGCAAGCGCTCCATCGCCATCGATTTCTCGACACCGGAAGGCGCCGAGACCGTGCGCCGGCTGGTCGCCACCTCGGACGTGCTGATCGAGAACTTCAAGCTCGGCGGCCTGAAGAAATACGGCCTCGACTATGACAGCCTGCGCCAGATCAACCCGCGCCTCGTCTATTGCTCGATCACCGGCTTCGGCCAGGACGGACCCTATGCGCCGCGCGCCGGCTACGACTTCATCATCCAGGCCATGGCCGGCATGATGTCGATCACCGGCGAGGTCGGCCGCGAGCCGCAAAAGGCCGGCGTCGCCATCTCCGACATCTTCACCGGCCTTTATTCGGTCATCGCCATCCAGGCAGCACTGCGCCATGCCGAGCAGACCGGCGAAGGCCAGCACGTCGACATGGCGCTTTTCGACACCCAGATCTCGGCCCTCGGCAACCAGAATTTGAACTATCTCGTCTCCGGCCAATCGCCGGTGCAGATGGGCAACGCACACATGAACATCGCCCCGTATGAGGTTGTGCCGGTCCGGGATGGGCACATCATCCTGGCGGTCGGCAATGACGGCCAGTTCGCCAAATTCTGCGCCGCTGTCGGACTGGACGACCTGCCTGCCAATCCCGACTTCGCCACCAATCCCGCCCGGGTCGCCAACCGGGTCAAGTTGCGCGAGCGCATGATCGAGGCGCTGAAGATTTTTGACCGCGATCCGCTGCTGGCCAAGCTGGAAGCGGCCGGCGTGCCGGCGAGCCCGATCAACACGATCGGCCAGATGTTCGCCGACCCGCAGACCATCGCGCGCGGCATGCGGCTCGATCTCGACGACGGCCATGGCAATCTTCTGCCTTCGGTGCGTGCGCCGATGGTGATGTCCGGCACGCCGCTGGTCTATGAGCGCCCCTCGCCGCGCCTGGGCGAGCACACGCAAGAAATCCTTGCCGAACTGGAGAAGTCTGGACAATGAAGACCGGCGGACAACTCATCGTAGACGCGCTTGAAGCCAACGGCACCGACCGCATCTATTGCGTGCCCGGTGAATCCTATCTGGCGGTGCTCGACGCGCTGCACGACTCTGCGATCCGCACCATCGTCTGCCGCCAGGAAGGCGGTGCCGCGATGATGGCCGATTGCCACGGCCGCCTGACCGGCAAGCCCGGCATCTGCTTCGTCACCCGCGGCCCCGGCGCCACCAACGCCTCGGCCGGCATCCACATCGCCATGCAGGATTCGATACCCGTCATCCTGTTCATCGGCCAGGTCGCCAGCCACGCCAAGGAGCGCGAAGCGTTCCAGGAGGTGGACTACAAGAGGTTTTTTGGCGACATCGCCAAATGGGTGGTCGAGATCGACGACGCCTCGCGCATCCCCGAATTCGTCACCCGCGCCTTCGCGGTGGCGACATCGGGCCGTCCCGGCCCGGTGGTGATCTCGCTGCCCGAAGACATGCTGACGAGTGTCGTCGAAGCGCCCATCGCCTTGCCGCACACGCCGGTTGAGACACGGCCGGGCGAAGCGGAGCTCGATGCGCTGGAAAAGCTGCTGGCTAAGGCCAAGCGGCCGTTCGTCATCCTCGGCGGCACGCGCTGGGACGCCGAGGCGGTTGCACAAATGCGCACGATCGCCGAGGCCTGGTCGCTGCCGGTCGGCTGCTCCTTCCGCCGCCAGATGCTGTTCGATCATCTGCATCCGAACTATGCCGGCGATGTCGGCATCGGCATCAACCCGAAGCTGGCCACAGCGATCAAGCAGGCCGATCTCGTGCTGCTGATCGGCGGCCGCATGGGCGAAATGCCCTCGTCCGACTACACGCTGCTGAAAAGCCCCTATCCCGACCAGACGCTGGTGCATGTCCATGCCGACGCCGGCGAACTCGGCCGCGTCTACCGGCCGACACTGGCGATCAACGCCTCGCCTTCTGCCTTCATCGACGCTTTCGCCAGGCGCAAACCGGCCTCGGAGCCGACTTGGGCAGCCGAGACGCCAAAGCTGCATGCCGCCTATCTGGACTGGTCGACGCCACCGGAAGGCGGCCCCGGCTCGGTCCAGATGGGCCCGATCATGAACTACCTCGAAAAGATGTTGCCCGACGACGCCATCCTCACCAACGGCGCCGGCAATTACGCCACCTGGGTGCATCGTTTCCACCGCTTCCGCCGCTTCGCCACTCAAGGTGCGCCGACGTCAGGCTCGATGGGCTATGGCACGCCTGCGGCCGTCGCCGCCAAGGAGCTGTTCCCGGAGCGCACCGTGGTCGCCTTCGCCGGCGACGGCTGTTTCCTGATGAACGGGCAGGAATTCGCCACCGCCGTGCAGTATGACCTGCCTATCATTGTGGTCGTCGTCAACAACGGCATCTACGGCACCATCCGCATGCATCAGGAGCGCGAATATCCCGGCCGCGTCGTCGCCACCGATCTCAAGAACCCCGACTTCGCCGCTCTCGCCCGCGCCTATGGCGGCCATGGCGAAACGGTCGACAAGACCGCCGATTTCGCTCCCGCCTTCGAACGTGCCCGCGCCAGCGGCAAGCCGGCGATCGTGGAAATCCGCCTCGACCCCGAAGCGATCACGCCGACCAAGACGATGACGCAGATACGCGACAAGGCGTAGTCCAAACAAAAAAAAGAGGCGGTCGCCCGCCCCTTTTTGTCATGCGGCTTGCGCTACTTGGCGGTCTCGATC
>NZ_RZOM01000744.1:0-3146 GCF_003999175.1 Mesorhizobium sp. M7A.F.Ca.ET.027.03.2.1
AAGTTGAAATAGCCGAGATTGATGAACGAAGCCGCCGAAACGATGACGGTGAAGATGAAGGCCATGACAAGCACTAGCCTGCCTGGCGACCAGCGATTCCAGACCAGCAGCGCCGCCATCACGGCCATTTCGGCGGTGTAGAAGCCGCCGAGGAAGCGGGCGTTGAACGGCGTGACGGCCCAAGGCCAGCGCGGCCTGACCAGCGCAGGCGCGAAAAAAAGGCCGGCGCCGACGATCAGGACGATGATGATCCCCGCCGAGAAAAGCCGCAAGGCCGCGGGAAATGGCGGGTTGTCGGGTGTCGGCGCGGGAGAAAGTCCCAAAGATGAATACCCCATGGACCCACCATAGTACCGCTTGGGATCGGTGAAAATCCCGACGGATTGACACGTCGGCGGGCTTTTCCATTCGAATGGCCGTACGATCCGTTTCGAAGTAAGATGGAGCGCTCGGAACGAAGACCGGTTCCGGTCAACCACCTCGGGGGTGCATTTTCCGGAGACTGCACGATGACCGAAATTCAGGATCTGTTCTCGCTTTTGCGGCAATCGACCGATGTCGATCCCCAGGCAATCGACGCGATCCGGCGGACCATCGCGGAAGGCAAGGATCATGAACTTTGCCGCATCAATGTGCCGGCTTTCGCCAGCAAGCATGGCCTCGACGAGGAACGCGCCATAAGCGCCTTCCTCCATGCGGCGCGGGTGGGCATCTTCGACATTTCATGGAATGTTCTGTGCCCCGGCTGTGGCGGCGTGCTCGACACCAACGCTACGCTGAAAACCCTGCAGAAGGACGAATACACCTGTGCGCTATGCTCCGAAGGCTATTCGCCGACCCTCGATGAGATGGTCGAGGTGACATTCACCGTCAGCCCTCGCGTGCGCAGGATTGCCGCCCACAATCCACACGAACTGCCATTGGTGGAATATTTTCGCCAGATTTACTGGGGATCCGGCGTCGATCTGCCGGAAGAGGGTTTGGCGAAAAACATAGAAGCGTTCTCGCTGGAGGATATCGAGCTGGCGCCGGGTGAAAAGGCCGTTCTGCCCATACAGCTTCCGTCCGAATTCATCATCGTCTTCGAGCCGGTCACCCATTCAGCGCAGTTCATCGACGCGAAGGGCGAACCAACAAAAGAGCGGCGAAGCCTGTCGTTGGCTTTCGACCGCGACCATGTCCAGAACCAGACACTGGAAATGCAACCCGGTCCGCTGCGTATTTCGCTGGAAAACAGGACCGACACCCGCGTGCTGCCGGCAGTCTTCATCGCCGGCGAGGCATTGCATAATCTCCTGGGCAAACGCCGGCCTTTTCTGACCGCCAAGCGCCTGCTCACCAACCAGACGTTCCGCGACCTCTATCGTACGGATACGCTCGACATCAACCAGCGCCTGAAGATCACCAGCCTCACCTTCCTGTTCACCGACCTGCGCGGATCGACCGCGCTTTACGAGCGGGTGGGCGACCTTTCAGCCTTCGATCTCGTGCGCGTGCATTTCCAGGTTCTGCACGAGATCGTCGCGGCGGAGGCAGGCGCGGTGGTGAAGACCATCGGTGATGCGGTGATGGCGACATTCGCGACGCCTGATCGCGCGATGGCTGCGGCCCTCAGGATGCGTGATGCCATGCGTGCGCTCAATGACAGAAGCGGGCGCGAGGATCTGCTGCTCAAGATCGGTGTCCATGCCGGCCCCTGCATCGCCGTGTCCATGAACGAGCGACAGGACTATTTCGGCCAGACGGTCAACATTGCTTCACGGGTCCAGAACCTGGCCAACGCACAGGCTATCTTCGCAACCCGCGCGGTGGTCGACGACAATCTCACCGCCGATCTGTTGCGTAGGAACGCTCTGACGCCCGTGCCTCACGAAGTCTCGCTGCGCGGCATCGAGCGGGAGATCGCGGTGTATACAATCCCCTGAGCAATTGGGCCGTCCAGAGCAATCCCAGGGAAAGTGTAAACGGTTTTTCGGGAAAAACGCGTAGCACTTTCCCTTGGAATTGCAGTAGAGCAGCGTTTGCGTGAAAAGATGAGGCGCTCTCGGCCGCTCACACGCGCTTGCAGAGGAAATAACGATCGGCGGGCTCTGAAGTCGGCGCCGGGAGGCGTTGCAGCAGCGGGTGATCGAGCGGCGTGCCACTGACCGCGAAGCCGCCGACCCGAAGCAGGCTCGCAATCAGATCGGGAAGCCAGGTAGCAGTCACTGCATCCCGATCGTCATAGCCGGTGCCGATGTCGGCATGTACAAGGGCGGCTTCGATGCCAATGAACTTGCGGGCCGTCTCGCGTATTTCGCCGAGCACGAGGTTTTCGGCTTCGGGAATTGAGCTGGCATGTGCGCCGACTTCGCGGTCGAACACCACGATCCGGCGCCCGGGCAGGCGCTCGCGCAGATGGTGGAACGTCCGACCGTTGCCGAGGCCGAGCTCGAGTACAAGCCCCTCCATCTTCGCCACCTCGACGCAGACTTGGTCGAGAATGTCGCGCTGTGCGGTCATCCTGCTGATGAAATTCTCGAGGCGACTCATATGCTTTTGTGTGTCCTGAACCAGAAAGAGATCGTCAATGCCGCCGACAAGAACTGTTCACGGGTGAATCCCGAAGGCGTAGTGCGAAACTCGATCACGTGTCGGCACATATAGAGGAGGACCATGAACACTGCAACAACCGTACAGGCAGCCGGCAGGATCATACCGGGTGGAATAGGCGGCACGGCGCGCGGCAAAATAACAACTCATTTGTAGGGATCTGCGGCGTCCCGCAAGCCGTCACCGAGGAAGTTAAACGCCATGATGACGAGAATGACGGGAAGCATCGGCAAAAGCAGCCATGGATAGAATGCGATCACGCTGACGCTGCGCGCCTCGGTGAGCAGGATGCCCCAGCTGGTTATCGGCGCTCTCAGGCCGAGCCCGAGGAAGCTCAGCGCCGTCTCACCCAGGATCATGCCGGGAATGGAGAGCGTCGCCGTGGCGATCAGATGCGACATGAAGCCGGGAATGAGATGCCGGCCGATGATGCGGCTGCTCCCGGCGCCCATCAATTGCGCGGCCAGAACGTAATCCTCTTCGCGCAAGGCCAGAAGCTTTGAACGCACGGCCCGCGCCAGTCCGGTCCAGTCGAGCACTCCGAGGATCACGGT
>NZ_RZOM01000745.1:0-3137 GCF_003999175.1 Mesorhizobium sp. M7A.F.Ca.ET.027.03.2.1
GCCGGGAAACGGTTCGTCATGCGCCAAAAGTGTTGCCGCCTCCAAGAGATAGTCGTGATCGAAACCGGATGGATGCTCGTTCATGTCTGGCTCGAAAGTTTGAGTTTGGCCGCACCGCGCTTGAGATCGTCCTCGACGGTGGCGATCAGCTTGAGCGCTTCGGCGCGGGCGCCCTGCGGGTCACGGGCTGCGATGCATTCGTAGATGGTGCGGTGATAGGGAAAGCTGGCATGGCCGAAATCGCGAACGCCGAGCGGATGCTCCCAGAAGCGGTGGAACAATTCGTACATGGCGGCGATGATCTGCTCGAACAGCGGATTACCCGAGGCCCGGTAAATCGCCTGGTGGAACTCCCAATCCTCTTCCGACGACATGCCGTCGCGCGTGCGGAACGCCTGCTCCATGATGTCGAGCTTGCGTGCAATTTCGGCGATGTCGGCCTGGCTGGCGCGTTCGGCGCAAAGTGCTGCGGCCTCCGCCTCCAGCGCGCGGCGGATCTCCATCGTCTGCATCAGGCTGGTGAAATCATTGCCGCCCGCCAGCGTCAGCGGCATGTGCAGCATATCGTGTGAAACAGCCGCCTTGAGATAGGTGCCGCTGCCCTGCCGGCGCTCGACGAGGCCGAGCCCTTCCCAGCGTGTCAGTGCCTCGCGCACGGTGTTGCGGCTGACCTTCAGCCGCTCGGCCAGAATGCGTTCGGTTGGAAGCCGCTCGCCCGGCTGCAAGGCCTCGGCGCGAACAAAGCCCACCAACGCCTTCAGCACGGCGTCGTCGCGCGCCGTGGTCTGAATGGGTGGCAGGCTGTTCTGGTCCACATTTCCTCCAAGTGGTCCAATGGTCCAACCAATTTCTGCACAGAAGGAAGCTCCTGTCAACCAACTGTCAGGAGCACTGTCGGAGGGAGGGACGCGATACTCTCAAGGCGATCGCGCGGTCGCGCTTCGATCGTGTCTGCTAACCTGCGGTGGCAGGCGGCCCGAACCAGGTGGTCAGCGCGTCCACCAGGCCCTGTTGGGTTCCCGCCCCGGCCCAAGCCACATAACCATCGGGCCGGATCAAGACCGCGTCGGGCGAAACGACCGTCCCGAGAGCCGGGAGGTCCCAGATACCGGCGTAACCGGCGTCGATCTGCCGGACCCGATCAGCCCAGGACGCGATGTCCAGCCTGCCGGGCTCACCGAGGTTGAGCAGCACGGGCCGCGCGTCGTGCAGCAACGTGAAGACCCGCAACCGTCCGCCGGCGGTGGTCAGATCGAGATCTGGCATTCGCCGCCCAAGCAGTGGATGCCCCTCGCCAAGGTCGTAATGAACACCCAAACCAGACATCTCCGCGGCGATTTTCTTGCGGGGTTCATCCATGCCGAGCAACTCGGCAACGGTGTCGGCCAAGGCCTTGCTGCGGTCATCCGTGCGGCGAAGCGCAACCTGCGCCATCGTGTTGCGCAACACGCGGGCGGCGACCGGATGGCGCTCGGCGTGATAGCTTTCGAGCAGGCTTTGCGGCGATGTCCCCTTGATGATTTGGGCCAGCTTCCATCCAAGGTTCACCGCATCCTGCACGCCGATGTTGAGGCCCTGTCCGCCGATCGGCGGATGGATGTGCGCGGCATCACCCGCCAGCAGCACGCGCCTGTCGCGATATGCGGTGGCCTGGCGCGTCATGTCGGTGAAGCGGGAGAGCCAGGTCGGGCTGTGGACCCCGAAGTCGGTGCCGTAGACGGCAGTCAGCGCCTCGCTGAGCTCGCGCAGGGTCGGTTCGCCGCGCGCCTCCAGGCGGGGCTCCGTCAGCACGACGCCAACCTTCTTGCCGCCCTCGATCTTACCCAGGGCATGAATTCCGGAGGCGTTGCTGCGGAAGCCCCATGCCGGTTCTTCCGACATTTCGACCTCGGCAATCATCCAGCTCATCGTCGGATCCCATCCGGCGAACTCGATACCGGTCGCCTTGCGAATGGTGCTGCGGCCTCCGTCACAGCCGACCAGATATGCGGCCCTCAGGCGGTGACCGGTGGACAGTTCGACGTCGACGCCGCTGTCGTCCTGGGTAAACCTCGTAACCTCGTGTCCGCGATAGATCGGTACCTTCAACTCGCCGACCCAGTCGGCCAGGATGCGCTCGATGTGGTTTTGCCGCAGCGCCAGCAGATAATTGTGGCGCGTGGGAAAATCGCTGATGCCTAACCGGATCATGTGGAAGCCCACGGACGGCGATATCTGTCCCTGTGAAAGAAACCGATCCACAATTCCGCGCTGGTCGAGCACCTCAAGAGTGCGCGCATGCAGGCCGCCTGCGCGCAATCCTGCCAATTTCTGATCCGGTCGCCTTTCGAAAATGGCAACGTCCACGCCTGCCAGCGCCAGTTCGCCTGCCAGCATCAATCCCGTCGGACCACCCCCGGCGATCACAACCGCATGATCTGAAATCATTATCGTAACTCCCGTTTTCCGCACCTGGCTTGGGTCGCGGTTTTACGGGAGGAGCCGGGTCTTGCCGCAAGCCCCTTGTGCGCCATATCTATGAAATGGAAGGGTGCTCTTCCCCTCATCGTTGGCTGCTCTCAAAGCGAAGCTGTGTTGGAACGGCTAGAACGCAGATTCTTCCGTGCTTTAGCACGGAGTTCTGATGTTCTTTTGGAGAGAAGGGGGCCGGTCGGCGTCTGGCAGCGGTACGAGGAGGCCACTATGTGCCAGCGCCGGCCGGCCGACCCCACGGACCCAGGAGATGCGGCGGACCTGAGCATCATGGGGTATTCCCAGGATCGGAGCCGGTTTTCTATCCTCGTGCCGGCTTCGTCTTGGCCTGCACAGTTGCGCAAGAGTTTATGAAAATCAACAGTTTCTTAACCAAGGCTCGCGAATCGCTTGGATTAAGGTAAACGGGTAACCCTGTCGGGTTGACAGGATAATCGGGGCTGGATCGCTACGCCGCCTTGGCGACGACGCGATTTCGGCCGCCGCTTTTGGCTTCGTAGAGCGCGAGATCGGCACGCTTCATCAGCGCCGCCACCGTGTCCACGCCCTTCAGCACCGACGACACGCCGACGCTGACCGTGACTTCGATCGCCTTGCCGTCCTGCCCGATGGCGAAAGCCGCCTGGGCGATTTCGGCGCGAATGCGCTCGGCTACCTTCTCGGCC
>NZ_RZOM01000746.1:0-3132 GCF_003999175.1 Mesorhizobium sp. M7A.F.Ca.ET.027.03.2.1
CATGACCCCCAGCCGGCTCCGCCTCATCCTCGCCTTGATGCTGGCGCCGTTTCTATGGACCGCGGCCGGCGCGCAAGCCATCAGCTTTCCGGAGCTCGGCAGCGCTCTGCCCGGCCGCACGGATGTCACCTATCTCGACCTCGCGAGGATGGTCATTCCGGATCTCGCTGCGGACAAGGACGGCTTCTATAGGGGTGGGTTGCCGATCGAGATGCGTCATATCGAGGGACCGGACAGCGGCGGTTCGCCGCCCGAGACTTCGGGCTTTTCCAATGCCGCGGTGCTCGCCATCAAGGCCGGCGGCAAGGATCGGCTGACCATGCTGTTCGACCTTGGCGATTCTCCCGACAGCGCCGAAGGCTATGCGGTGCTGGCGCTCTACGACATCACGGCCAAGCCAAAGCTGCTCGACGCCGTCAATGTCGCGCTCGACCGCGGCACCTATTTCCACGAGCCGGGCAGACTTTCGGTCAGCGCCAACGATGACGTCCTCATCACCATGAGCGCGCATTTCAATTCGAGCCAGAACTATGTGATCACGCCGCTGATCATGATCCGCGACGACAAGTTCGAACCGATCGACATGATCTATACGTTCGACGAAAACCTGTGCGCCTACAGCCGCAAGCAGGACGTGACTTTGCAGACCGTAGGCGACGGCCAGCCTTATGCCGCCATCAAGGTGACCGTGACCGACTCTACTGTGCTGAACGGCGAAAGCTGTGACGACACTCCGCCCAGACCAGAGTCCCACGAGATTTCCGTCACCTATCACTGGGACAAGAAGACATCGCGCTACACCAAGGATTCCGACGCGCTGGACAAATTGGCAGGAGAGAACGCCAATCGCTTCTGAACCAACCGCATTCGTTTGCCCGGTCAAATCGGGCAGGATAAAATCCGCTTAGCCACACCGCACATGATGGGGGAACTACCATGGACAAGGGCAAGATCTTTCGCGACCTGCATGCCTCGACCTTCGTCATGCCCAATCCCTGGGATATTGGCACGACGAAGCTGCTGGCCTCGTTCGGTTTCACGGCGCTGGCGACGACCAGCGCCGGCTTTGCTTTTTCACGCGGCCTGCCGGATGGCGCCGTGACCTTCGACCAGATGATCCACCATTGCCGCGAGGTGACGGCGGCGACCAGCCTGCCTGCCTCCGCCGACCTCGAGAAAGGCAAGGGCGACAGCGCCGAGCAGGCCGCCGAAACCGTCTTCGCGGCGGAAGCGGCCGGCCTTGCCGGATGCTCGATCGAGGACCACACCGGCGATCCGGACAAGCCGATCTATGATTTCGCGCACGCCGTCGAGCGCGTTGCGGCGGCGGCGGAGGCGGCGCGGGCGCTGAAGCGCGATTTCGTCTTCACCGCGCGGGCGGAGAATTTCCTGTGGGGCAAGTCCGACCTCGACGACACCATCAAGCGGCTGCAGGCCTTCGAGAAGGCCGGCGCCGACGTGCTCTATGCGCCCGGCATCGGCGACGTCGAGATGATCCGCACGCTCTGCTCGGCGGTCAACAAGCCGGTCAATGTCATGGCAAAGCCTGGCTTCACCATCGCCGACCTCGCCATGGCCGGCGTCAAGCGCATCTCGCTCGGGCCGTGGCTGACCAATTTCGCCTATGGCATGCTGGAAACGGCGGCGCGCGAGATCCAGCAGGACGGCACCTTCGGCTTCACCCGCGCCGCCATGCCGTTCGGCAAATTGCAAGCCCTCTTCGGCAAGTCTTCAGCTTGAACGGGGCCCATCGCATGACGCTTACCGTCGTCGATATGCATACCGGCGGCGAGCCGCTCAGGATCGTCACCGGCGGCTATCCCAGTGTCCCCAAGGGCACGATCCTGGAAAAGCGCGCCTATGTGCGCGACCATCTCGATCATCTCAGGAAGATCCTGATGTTCGAGCCGCGCGGCCATTACGACATGTATGGCGCCCTGCTGGTCGAACCCGACCTGCCCGGCGCCGACCTCGCCGTGCTGTTCATGCACAATGAGGGCTATTCGACGATGTGCGGCCACGCCATCGTCGCGCTCGGCCGCTACGCCGTAGATGAAGGATTGGTGGCGAAACAGGAACCAATCACGACAGTCAATATCGAGGCGCCGTGCGGGCTGGTCGTCGCCTCGGTCGAGGTCAGGGACGGCAAGGCCGGTGCGGTGTCGTTCGAAAGCGTGCCGGCGTTCCTGTTCGCCGGCGGGCAGACGATAGAGCTGGCGGGCCACGGCACGATCGGCTTCGACGTCGCCTATGGCGGCGCTTTCTACGCGCTGGCCGATTGTCACCAATTCGGGCTCGAATTCGGCAAAAGCCGGGTGCGCGATTTCGTCGATGCGGCAACCGCGCTGACGGACAGGCTCAAGGCCGAATTTCCGCTGTCGCATCCCGACCACGGCGACCTTGCCTTCCTCTACGGCACCATCCTGACCGATGGCCGCGATGCTTTTTCCGATGGGGTGACCAAGAACATCTGCGTCTTCGCCGAGGCGGAGGTCGACCGCTCGCCGACCGGGTCCGGCGTCACCGCAAGGCTGGCGGCCATGCATGCCAAGGGCGAGATCGCGATCGGGCAGACGCGTATGTTCGAAAGCATTGCCGGCTCGCGTTTTTCGGGAGCCGTGGTGCGGACGGCGAAGGCTGGCCCGCACGGGGCGATCATCGCCCGCGTCGGCGGCCGCGCCTATTATAGTGGCAGGACGGAGTTTATCGTCGAAGCGGACGACGAGCTCGGACGCGGATTCCTGTTGCGCTGAAGAAAATGCTCAGCGGCGCGAGGAGCGAGCCACTTCCCGCACCGAGATCGCCTTGTGCAGATGCACCATCACGGCGGCGGCGAAGAGCGGCGTCAGCAGGTTGAGCAACGGCACGGCGAGGAAAGCCGCGATGAGCAGCCCGGCGAGGAACACCGTGCCGGCATAGTGCCTGCGTAAGGCCCTGGCCTCTTCTTCCCCGCGAAAGCGCATGGCAGCGAATTCGAAGAACTCGCGCCCGAGCAGATAGCCGTTGACGATAAAGAAGGCGGCTATGTTGACGCCCGGCACCAGCAGAAGCAGCAGGGCGACGATGTTGCCGAGAATGACCACGGCGAGGAATCGCGCCGACAGCACCAGCGAGCGCAGCGCCGGCATGGCG
>NZ_RZOM01000747.1:0-3129 GCF_003999175.1 Mesorhizobium sp. M7A.F.Ca.ET.027.03.2.1
TGGCTACATCGTCTATCTCATCGCGACCGAACAGGACCACATCTTATCCAGCAGTGGCACCGATACGGCATTGCTGATCGGCTGCGGTCCGGTCACATCGATCCCGCTGCTGCTGTTTGCGTTCGGCGCGAGGCTGCTGCGGCTGTCCACCATCGGCATCATGCAGTACATCGCGCCGACCATTGTGTTTCTGATCGCCGTGCTGATCTTCGACGAGCCTTTCGGCACCACCCAGGCGATTGCCTTTGGCCTGATCTGGACAGCGCTCGCGATGTATTCCTGGTCGATGTTCCGTGGCCGCGAGATCCGGCCGGCGGTGCCGACTGCAAGGTAAGGATCCCCTATGTACCTGCTGCATATCGCCAACAAAAATTATTCCTCATGGTCGCTGCGGCCTTGGGTGTTGATGCGAGAGCTGAACATCCCGTTCGAGGAACGGCTGACGCCATTCCCGACCGCATCGAGTTGGGATCTGTACCGGCCCTTCTCGCCGAGCGGCCGCGTGCCGTGCCTGATCGACGATGGCTGGGCGGTCTGGGATTCGCTGGCCATCGTCGAATATCTGGCCGAACGCCACCATGGCGTGTGGCCTGTCGAGGCCAAGGCGCGCGCCTGGGCACGCTCGGCCGCCGCCGAGATGCATTCGAGCTTCACCGCATTGCGCGGGGCATGCCCGATGAGTTGCGGCGTGCGCGTAAAGCCATTCCCGATGTCCGATGCGCTGAAGCAGGACATCTTTCGCCTCGGCGATCTCTGGAACGATGGCCTTGCCCGTTTCGGCGGGCCGTTTCTGGCCGGCGCTCATTTTACCGCCGTCGACGCTTTCTTTGCCCCGGTGGCGTTCCGCGCCCAGTCCTATGGGCTCTCCTTCGAGGGTGCGGCTGCAGCCTATCCAGCGCGGTTGCTTGCCCTGCCGGCGATGCGCGAATGGTATGCGGCTGGCTTGGCCGAGACCTGGCGCGAGCCCGACCACGAAGCGGAAGCCGCCGCCGCCGGCACCGTCATCGAGGATCTTCGCGCCTCGGCGTGAAAGTCGCCGGGCGGGCGTTACATCTGTCCGAGCCGCCTGACAAAGAGATAGGTCGCGCCCGCGATCACCATCGCTACCGCCGTCACCACCCAGAAGCCCATTGGCGTGTCGACCAGCGGCAGGCCGCCGACATTCATGCCGAACAGGCCCGAGATGATGGTCATCGGCAACAGCACCGCCGTCATCACCGACAGTACGTACAGCAGCCGGTTCGACTGCGTCGTCAGCTTGGCCATAAGCTCGTCCTGCAACAGCCGGGCGCGTGCCTGCAATTGTTCGCCATCATAGTGCAGCGTCTGCGCCCTGTGTGAAAGACGCGCGGCCATGTCGTTGATGCTGTCGGGCAGGTCGTTACGGTGCGAGTGGTCGAGATGGCGAAACAGATTGGTCAACGTCGCCATCTGCCTGTGGATCACCACCAGATGCCGGCGCGCGTCGACGAGGGATTGCCGTTCATTGTGCCATGCGTCGCAGACGATGCGATCCTCGATCCCGTCGAGGCTGTCGCCGAGTGCCGCGAGTTCAGCCACCATGCCGTCAAAAGACTGGCCGACAACCGCCTCGATCAACTCGGCCGGCGAGCGGAACTTGCGCGATCCATTCTCGATCGCCTTGCGGATGTTGTCGACCGACTGCAGCGGTTGCTTGCGGGCGCCGACCAGCATCGTGTCGTTGAGCGCGAAGCGGAAATGGCCAAGCCCGCCCGCTTCCGCCGAATAGTCATGGCGCAGGTCCGGCAGATCGCCATAGAGCCAGTCGTCCTCGAGGTCGATATGGCAGCCATGGCTGGCGGACAGGAAAGCTTCGCGCACAGGTGCCGGCAAAGCCTGGTCGGCGCCGATCTCATGGCGGGCCCGCATGTCGGAAAGCTGGTAGCTGCGCCATGTCCAGTGCGCGGCGGCGGCGTCCCTGGTTCGCACGCCCTCAGCGGTGAAATGATAGATGAAGAACAATCCGTGCTCGTCGGGCAGGTAGGCCGACAGGCCGGTGTCTTCCGGGGCGAGAGTGATATCCATGGGGCGGTGCCAGATGCATGTTCCGAAAAGGCACCGCACGGCGGCTGCCTGGCCTTGATTTCTAGCACGAGCGAACCCGGTTCCGTGTGACGGTTTCTTGACAGCCGATCACGGTCTGTCGATCACCCACGTCAATCCGGTGGTGACGCCTTCGCCACCCCGGATTGTGCCCCGGTCAGTGCTTCGGGCCGAAGCCGGGGTAGGGCTTGAGGGGCACGATTGCGACAATGTCCATCATGCCGGCCTTGACCAGCGGCAAGGTGGCGAGGTGGCCGCGAACCTCTGCATCATCGGCGGCTTCGAGCATCATGCCGCTGCCCGGGATGTCGCCTCGGTTCCACACCTGGCGTACCGCGCCTTCGGCATAGAGCGTGCGCCGCTGTTCGGCTTCGCCGGGCAGAAGCGGAGCGAAATCGGCATCGGCAAATTTTTCGGTGTTGCGGGTGAGAAGGGCAAAGAACTGCATGGCGGTCTCCTGTGGTTGGATGGCCGAACTATCGCTCCCGCTGGTCAGACTGTCCAAGACTGGTTAGGATAAAGTTGAGACCTCAGGGGACTGGAGCCTGGAGAAAAATGTTCGACCTGCGCCAGATCAGGTATTTCGTCACCGTCGCCGAAACCGGCAATGTCGGGCGCGCCGCCGAAATGCTGCATATTTCTCAGTCGCCACTCAGCCGGCAGATCATGCAGCTCGAGGAGCAGCTCGGCGTCGCTCTGTTCGAACGGGCAAAACAGCGGGTCCATCTCAACGCCGAGGGCCGGGCCTTCCTTACCGAGGCCCGCGCGCTGCTGTCCAATGCGCGCCGACTGGAAGAGTTCGGCCGCAACCTGGCCAGCGGCGCCGTCGGCCGGCTCGCCATCGGCTATGTCGAAGGGGCCGTTCATGCCGGACTTGTCGCCGGGATGCTGCGCCAGTTCCGTCGCGACCGGCCGGATTTCCACCTGCAGCTGAGAAGCCTGCGTTCTGCGGCGCAGTTGGAAGGGCTACGGCAGCGGTCGCTGGATCTGGGCTTTGTCTACTCGCCGCCAGCCGATGATGACCCGGATGTCGCCGCCATGGCGCTGCGGCATGAACCGCTGGTG
>NZ_RZOM01000748.1:0-3128 GCF_003999175.1 Mesorhizobium sp. M7A.F.Ca.ET.027.03.2.1
GTCGGCAAGACTGCGGTCACCGTTGCCGGAGCGGGCGCCCGACGGTACCGCCAATGCCTTGGCGATCGGCGAACCAGGCCCCTCGAGCTTCGCCGTCAGATGGACGACCTCCGCCGCCAGCGCGTTCATCTGCTCGCGCAAGGCGGAGCTGCTGTCCGTGGCCTTGGACGCGGCCAGTGCGGTGAGGTCGGCCTTCAGCCGCTTGTTCTCGCGCGCCAGCGCCGTCAGCCTCGCCTCGAGCTGCTCACGGTCACTGTCGAGCTTGGCGATTGCCTTGTCCAAGTCATCGCTCTTGGCGACATCGCCGCCCTTGCCGACCAGGCGCAAGGCTGGCGCGCTGTCTTCGGATTTCGATCTTTCGCGCATGCGTGCCAGTTCCTTTTCGCGGCGGTCGAGTTTGTCTTCGCGATCGGCAAGTGTGGCCAGCAGCCGCTCGACCTTCTTGTCGAGTTCGGCGGTCCTTTTCTTCTCGGCTTTCAGGGCCTCCCGCGCGGCCTTGCTTTCGGCCGCGATTTCCTGGCCGCGCCTGTCGGCTTCCTTGCGCTGGCCGCGCAGCATCGCAATGTCACTGGCGAGCTTCTGCATTTCGGACTCTCGCGCCACGAGTTCGATCTGCCGGCTGCTCGAGGAAAAACTGGCGTCGTCATACATGCGCTCCAGCTTTTGCAGCTCAAGTGCACGCTTTTCCAGCTTGCGCTCGGTTTCCTTCAGCCGCTCCGAAAGCTGCTGCAACTCGCCCTCTCGTTGACGCAGCGCTTCGTTCTTCGCGCCCAGATCGGTCAGCGCCTGGTTCTTGTCCGTCCGCTCGACCGCCAGGCCCTTCATGGCCTCGCGACCGCGATTGATCTCGACGAGTTGTTCGGCCGCCTTCTCTCGCAACGCCTTGACGCTGATTTCCAGGCGGCGCGTCGTCATGGCGTATTCGGCGCGGATGCGATCCTTGTCCGCCTGGATTTCGGTTTGCGTCAGAGGGATCGAGGATTCGACGCGTCTGCGTGTAAGCGTGACCGCACGACGCCAGATGGCCGGAGCCACCATGAGCGCCAGAAAGCCAGCACAGAGAAAGCCGAGGACGAAGAACAGGACCGACTGGACCAAGTGACTACCCGTTGTGGCCGGTAAGCATCAAACCAGATAAACCAAAAGCGCATAGAGCGCTTTGACTGTGCCACGTTGACATGGCGGAAATCCAGCGTTGCGGCAAGGGTTTGCCGCAACGCCACGAGTTTAATGCATGTCGACCCAAAAGCGGTCCCGGTTTTGGGCAACGACAGCCAAGGACTTCAGCTTAGAACGGATTCCAGGTGGCGCGCTCGGTAAGCTTCAGATAGCCGAGATTGACGCCAAGCCGGGCACCGACACCGGTGCGGATCGGCACCAAAACCACATTGTTGTTCTTCAGCACGTTGAAGCCGACACCAGCCACCACATAGGCCGAACCGGCGACGCCGCCATAGCGGTTGTAGAGGCTGCCCACATCGTCGAGATTGTAGACCAGCATCATCACCCGCGACCCCTCGCCGCCGAAATCCCAGCCGAGCGATGGGCCTTGCCAGAACACTTTGTGATCGCCGGCATTCTTGGTGTAGAGCGTGCCTTCGCCATAGGTCAGGCCACCGATCAGCGCGCCCGAGCCCTCTTCGCCCAGCAGATAGCCGTTGGGCAGGCCGTAGGAAGCAAAAATCTTCTCGACGACCGTGGCGAGCCCGCCCGATGTCGCGCCGAAGAACTTGTGACCGGAATCGACAATCTCCTGAGCGGTGTATTCCTGGGCCCGCAGGGCTGAAGTCGAGAAGACGAGAACGCCCAGGAGCGTGACCGCCATTGAGAAGACACGGAGAAAGCTCCGGTCGTAGTATCGGGAAAACATGCTTCCAATCTCCGTCAGGGAGCACCTTCGCCGACGCCTCGCACCCCGTACGGCTCTTTTAGCCGGCCGTTAAGGGTAACTGTTAGGGGCAAACTATGCCGTAATCCTTTTTCAACCATTAAGCTCCCACATGAACATGGCGGTTCGAAGGCTGTTTGGGGTCGCTCAAGTGGGGCCGGCAGCCTGCGTGAACACGCCATTTGCCACAACCACAATTTGGATTTGTTGCTGCACGCACGGGCGCTGTGTATTCAGAAAGCCCGAGGAGAGAGTGTGTGATTCGTGTGGCAGGCGACGATCGATCGCCCGGCCATGAGTTGTGAGATTTTGCAGGGATTTTTCGCCGATGGCCGATCTGTTCACCCTTTCCGCACCCGATCTGGCAGCGCTTTTGTGCAGCCGGGTCTGCCACGATATCATCTCGCCGGTCGGCGCGATCAACAACGGGCTCGAATTGCTTGATGAAGGCGGCGCCGACGAAGACGCCATGAAGCTGATCCGCCAGAGCGCCCGCAACGCTTCGGCCCGCCTGCAGTTCGCCCGCATCGCCTTCGGTGCCGCCGGCTCGGCCGGCATGTTGATCGATACCGGCGATGCCGAAGCGGTCGCCATCGCCTTCCTCAAGAACGAAAAGCCGGAACTGACCTGGAACGGGCCCCGCGCGTTGCTGCCCAAGAACAAGGTCAAGCTGCTGCTCAACCTGATCCTCGTCGCCAATGCCGCCATTCCGCGCGGCGGCAAGCTTTCCGTGACGCTGGAAAACCTCGAGACCGAACCGCGTTTCGCGCTTGCGTCGGCTGGCCCGATGCTGCGTGTGCCGCCGAAATTTCTCGAACTGCATTCCGGCCACAAGCCGGAGGAGCCGATCGACGCGCATTCCGTGCAGCCCTACTACACGCTGCTTCTGGCGCGCGAAGCCGGCATGACGATATCGATCCACGCGACGCCGGAAGAAATCGTGCTTTCGGCGGCCTGATTGCGCAGCCGATAGCGCGAAGTATTTCTACATTGAAATCTGTAATTCCAGCTCATCGACTTGAGATGTGTCTGGTCGTCCAGGCAGCGCCAAAGCATTCGCGAATAAAAGTAGGCACCTGCCTATCTTTGTAAAAATTTTACCTAACGCCTTTTCGGCTTCTTTACCAGATTGGCCTATGGTGCGTCCTTGATGCCCCCGACGCTACCGGACTGCCAGAAGGCAAAGAGGACCCGGAAATGAAACGCTGCATGTTCGTCGACGATTCAAGCGTCATCAGGA
>NZ_RZOM01000749.1:0-3127 GCF_003999175.1 Mesorhizobium sp. M7A.F.Ca.ET.027.03.2.1
GTTTGGGCGGGACGGGCCGCGCGGACGGGCGCTTGGGCAACCGGCGCTGCTGGCCGCGCCGGTGCCTGCTGACCGACCGACGTCGACGGAACCGGCGCCGTGTTGTTCGCCGCGGGTATCTCGTCGGGGACGATTGTGTCGGCCGGCGTCGATTTCCAGGTGCCGGGCAGCGGCCGCACCGGCACACCTTCGTGGGCCGCAACCATGAACTCGTGCCAGGCCTGCGCCGGCAGTGCGCCGCCGGTGACCTTCTTCATCGCGCTGCCATCATCATTGCCGAACCACACACCAGTGGTGAGGTTGGCGGTGTAGCCGACGAACCAGGCGTCGCGCGAATTTTGACTGGTGCCGGTCTTGCCGGCCGATGGCCAGGCGAAAGCCGCTTTCCGGGCAGTGCCGATCTCAACCGTGCCCGTCATCATCGAGTTCATCATGCCGACGATCTCAGGCTTGACGACGCGCGGCGCGCTGCCGCCGCCGCTGTCGTAAAGCACTTTGCCCTCGGTGGTCGTCACGCGCCGGATGAAATGGATGTCCGGCTTGTAGCCGCCATTGGCAAAGGGGACATAGGCCGAGGTCAGCTCCAGCGGCGTCACTTCCGAAGTGCCGAGCGCGATCGAGGTGTTGGCTATCAGGTCGGACTGGATGCCCATGCGGTGCGCCGCCTCGACAACCGCGTTCGGCCCGACCTCCATGGTCAGTTGCGCCGCCACCGAGTTCAGCGACTTGGCCAGCGCGGTGGCCAGCGTCACCTTGCCGAAATACTTGCCGCCGTAATTGTCGGGTGTCCAGTTGCCGATCTTGATCGGCGCATCGTTGCGGATGCTGTCGGGCGTGCGACCGGCTTCGAGCGCGGCCATATAGACGAACGGCTTGAACGCCGAGCCCGGCTGGCGACGTGCCTCCGAAGCACGGTCGAACTGGCTCGTCGAATAGTCGTAGCCGCCGACCATGGCACGTACCGCACCGGAATCGTCGATCGACACCAGCGCGCCCTGTGTGACGTTGAGCTTCTTGCCGCTCTCGTCGATCAGTCTGCGGATCGACTGTTCGGCGAGCTTTTGCAGGTTGAGGTCGACGGTGCTGTCGATGACGATGTCGCCGCGCACATCGCCGATCAGGTCGGGCAATTCCTCCATGATGGTGTCGGCGACATAATTCTCCGAGCCGGTCCAGTAGGACGGCGCGCGCGTTGCCGGCGCGCTCATCGCCGAGGTCATTTCCTTGGCGCTGATCTTTCCCTCGTCACGCATGGCGGCAAGCACCAGTTGCGAGCGTTCCTCGGCCGCCTTCGGATCGCGTGCCGGGGACAGCCGCGACGGCGCCTTCAACAGGCCGGCAAGCAATGCGGCTTCCGACAGGGTGACGTCGCGCGCGCTCTTGCCGAAATAGCGGCGCGAGGCGGCCTCGACGCCATAGGCGCCGGAACCGAAATACACCCGATTCAGGTACATTTCGAGGATCTGGTCCTTGGTGTGCTTGTGCTCCAGCCACAGCGCCAGCAGCACTTCCTGCACCTTGCGTTCCAGCGTGCGGTCGGGTGTCAGGAACAGGTTCTTCGCCAATTGCTGGGTCAGCGTCGAACCGCCCTGCGAGAAACGCCCGCCCAGCACGTTGGTGACCATGGCGCGCGACAGACCGATCGGGTCGATGCCGAAATGCGAGTAGAAGCGCCGGTCCTCGATGGCGATGACGGCTTCCGGGATATAGGGCGACATCTCATGCAGGCCGACGGCCTCGCCGCCGCTCATGCCGCGATTGGCGAGCAATTGGCCATCTGCCGAGACGATCTTGATGTTGGGGGCGCGGTCGGGAATCGACCAGGTCGTCGCCGCCGGCATCTTGGCGCCATAGTAGACGACGATGCCGGCCACCGCGATGCCGCCCCAGATGGCGAACACGAAGCACCAGTAGAACAGCCGGCCGAGCACACCGAACAGGCCGCGCCGGCTTCTGCCGCGCTTGGCCCGCGACGATTTCCCTTTGGCCGGCTTGCGTTTTGCGGAGGCTTTGCGATTGCTCGGCACGACGCGATCCTCCTCGTTCACCGAAAGACCCGCCGCGGACCGCGCCTGCGGCGGCCCCTCGAAACTGGGTTCGATGCGACTGTCCCTGCGGTTCGCCATGCGCTGTGCTTGATATCCCCGATGCCTATGGCGTTCGGGTTGAAGAGTAGATGCGGCGGTTTAAAGGCGGGTTAAGTCGTGTTCGAATGCCGGCCCTGGCGTTGGTCAACGATGTTGATGCGAAAAAGCCGCTACGCCTTGATATCTCGCTAGAGACCCGCCGCCTTCGCCAGATAGGGCGCCAGCGCCAGCGCATAGGTGGCCGTCATATGGTGATGGTCGCGCCAGACGATGATGTTGCCGACCACGGCCGAACAGCTGTCCTTGCCACATAAGGCATCGTTCATGTCAACGACACGGACCCCCGGCAATGTCCCCGCGGCGAGGGCGAAGACATCACTCGTCTCCACCTCCTGTCGCGCGTTGACGCATTTGTCGGGATCGGCGGCCAGGCAATCACCGGGATCGAACTTGACGAAAGGCGTGTTACGAATGGCGATAATGCGCACGCCGGCACTGTTCAAGTCGCTCCAGATGCTGCGCAAACCGTCGATCATTGCCGGCTCCGGTGTGTCGGAATAGCGAGACTGGCTGGTGAACATCAGGTCTGGCCGCAATTTCCTGATCTCGGCGAGAACGTTGTCGCGCCATGTTGCGCAGGCCTCATACGGCTTACCGTCATCCGTCACAGCGGCAAGGGTGAAAGGGCATGCAGCCTTGGTGAAGGTGACCAATTTCCACTTGCGGTCCCTGGCAATCTTGTCGATGGCCGGGATCCATTGTGCTGCGTGTGAATCGCCTGTGACGACAATGGTTCTGGTTCCCTGGGGATCGCCGAGCTGGCAGCCCACAGCTTGCGTGCTGTCCTGCTCCTGATGGCATTTCAGTCGATAGACGATCGGTACGTCACGCCTGAGTTTGCCGAGGGATGGCAGCAGTTGCACGTCGCGCGGAACCGAAGCGTTGGCAAGCAGCGCTGCCGGCCCTGGATAATTCGGTGTTCCGATCAGGCTGATATCGACGTCTTGCCTGTCGAGCGCATAGCCGAGCCCACCCGACAC
>NZ_RZOM01000074.1:0-11043 GCF_003999175.1 Mesorhizobium sp. M7A.F.Ca.ET.027.03.2.1
GAGGTGCTGATAGACCTCGATGAGATGCGTAACGTCGGCCAGCGCGTAGTCGAGCTGCTTGTCGGAAAGCGGCCGGTGGCGCCAGTCGGTGAAGCGCGATGACTTGTCGAGCCGTGCGCCGGTGATGCGCTGCACGAGCTGATCGTAGGAAACACTGTCGCCGAAGCCGCAGACCATCGCCGCCACTTGCGTGTCGAACACCGGATGCGGAACCAGATCGCCGAGGTGGACGATGATTTCGATGTCCTGCCGCGCGGCGTGGAAGACTTTGACCACCGCCTCGTTGGCCATCAGCCTGAAGAACGGCTTCAGGTTGATATCGGGAGCCAGCGGATCGATCAACGCCGTCACGCCGGGTGCGGCCATCTGTATGAGGCACAGGATCGGCCAAAACGTCGTTTCTCGTATGAATTCGGTGTCGACGGTGACGAAATCCGACTTTTCGAAAGCGGCGAGAACGGTCTCGAGTTCTTTCTGGGTGGTGATGACGTGCATCAAATCGCTTTTGACAGGAGTAAGGTCTTCCTAGATTTCAGCCGCCGGGGCTTTCGTCAAGCTTTGGCACCGCCATCATCAGGTTCCCGGACCATCGGAATCGTCGTTTCTCCTGGCCAGCCGCGCGAAAACCGTCGAAGTGCGCAGGAGCGCGGTGAAGCGGCCGCGCCTGCCTGCCGGCACACCGGACCGGGCCTGCATGCGGTAAAGGATGACGGCGATGAAGATCGCATAGACCACCGCGCTGAATACAAACAGGGCGCCCGGTCCGAAATATTGCATCGCCGTCGAGGCGGCGAACGGGCCGCCAATGGCGCCGAAGGAATAGAACAGCATCAGCGCCGCGTTGATCAGCACGAACTCGCCCGTGTCGGCGCGATCGTTCGAATGCGCCGCCGACAGCGAATAGAGCGGCATGGCGAAACAGCCGAAGATGAAGATGAGGATGAAGTTGAGCGCCGGATTGCTGCCGGCGATGAACACCAGCGCCAGTGCCGAAAGCATCGCGCAGCAGGTCGTGATCAAGAGCACGCGGCGCCGATCCCAGCGGTCGGAGAGGTAGCCAAGCGGATACTGGATGATGGCGCCGCCGAAAATGCCGACGCTGACGAAGGTGACGACATCGGCGACCGACATGCCGATCTGCTCGGCATAGACCGGCGACAGGGTGCGAAAGGCGCTGTTGGTGACGCCGACGGCGATGCAGCCGAAGCAGCCCAGCGGCGAAATCCGCCAGACGCGCGCCAGGTCGAGCTTGACCTCGTCGGGTGGTGCCGGGTTGGAGCGGTCGCCGAGCGACACCGGCACCAGCGACAAGGTGATCATCATCGACATGATGGCGAAGATGGCGAAACCGCCGGCGCCGAAGACCGGGATCAGGAACTGGGCTGATGTCACCGAACCGATGTCGACCATCCGGTAGATCGCCAGCACGCGTGCGCGGTCGTGATTGCCGACGCCGGAATTCAGCCAGCTTTCGACGATGGTGAACAGCCCGGCGAAGCAGAAGCCGCCAGCAAGGCGCACCGCGCACCACATCACAGGATCGATGACCAGCACCAGGAGCAAGGTGCCGACCGAGGCGATTGCCGCCAGCGCCGAAAATGCCCTGATATGGCCGACCGCCTTCATGATGCGGGTGATGGCCAGGCAGCCGAGCAGGAAGCCGGCGAAGTAGAAGGTGCCCATCAGGCCGATGTCGGAAGCCGAAAACCCTTCCTGCGCGCCGCGCAGCGCGATCAGCGTGCTCTGCAGCCCATTGCCGCCGAGCAGGATGCCGGCGGCGAGAAGAAGCGGGATCATCGGGCGGATGGAGGACATGAAGAGGCGATCACGTGTCGGTGATCCCTTCTTGGACCATCGCCCTGGCCAACGCCAGCAGCAATTCCCTGCGCCAACAGGGATGATCGCTGTATTCGCCTGGATTCGTTCCCCCGTTTTGCTTGGTCAGCGCTCAGGCTGCCTTCGACGTGACTGCCGATCGTCGGGCCACAGGCCAAGCCGCTCGGCTGCTCCCGTTGCGACGCCTATTCCTGCGAGGACTGCCATCAGCCCGACAATCAGGTTCGCGCTCACTTGTTCGCCCAGGAAGACAGCACCGAAGATCGATGCCGTCACCGGATTCACCGCAACGGAGACGGCAACCAGCGTCGGCGAGGCTCGCTCGAGCGCGAATGCCCAAAGGAAGAAAATGAAGGCGCCGCAAATTATGGCCAGATAAGCGCTCGCGATCCACTGAGGTGCACTGAGAGTGGCAAGTCGCGCGAAGCCTCCGTTCGAAACCACCAGGACCGATAGGCAGACCGCGCCCACGCCCATGCCAAACGCCACGATACGGGATTGGCGCGGTGCGGGATAGAAATGGTCTCGACCAGACGTTGTAGAGCGCCATGCAGAAAGCGGCCGCTACCATGAGAAGATCTCCGCGCCAGGCATCTGGGGGAGCAGTCGTCAGGCTCGTGCCGAGCGCTACGGCCACTCCTGCCATTGCGATCAGGACACCGACGATCTTGCGGATGGTCGGCGGCTCGATCTTCAGAACTGCCGCGGCAAGCATCGTGAGCAGAGGCAGTGTCGAAAGCGCAAGCGCACCTCGCGCGGCCGTCGTGTAGACAAGGGCTCCATTGAAGAGCACCGGAAACAGCCCGAAGAACAGAAGACCCAATGCGCCAGTGCCGAGCCAGTCGCTCTTCGGCCGCCACCTGTCTCGCCGCCAGAGAGCGACGGCGGCCAAAACCAGAAAGCCGCCGCCGAACCGGACGGCACCGATAGCCAGAGGATCGAGCGTGCCCGCGAGATATCGCGTTGCGCCAACGGCGGTGCCCCCGAAAGCGCTGGAGAGAATCGCGGCGAGCACTCCTGTGACTTCCATGGTTCCCGACCTTGCTGGCTCGGAACCGGGGATATCGGGAAGGCGGGCCATAAGGAATCGAATAAGCTCAATGAGTTTGATAACATTCCACTATGAGTATCCCGAATCTCGATCCGGACCTTCTGCGGGCCTTTGTCGTCGTTGCCGAGCGACTCTCGTTCACGCGAGCCGCCGAGCAGCTCAATAGAACGCAGGCGGCCGTCAGCTTGCAGGTGAAACGTCTTGAGGAGCGCATCGAGACCATCTTGTTCCGGCGCTCGACAGCCCGCGTTGAACTCACCGCCGCCGGGGAGGGCTTTCTGATCGATGCCCGCCGCATACTTGCTCTCAATGAGCAGGCGATTGCGCGTGTTTCCGGTCAGCAGGTGGCCGGGCAGGTTCGCATCGGGGTCATGGAAGATTATGGCACCAAGATCCTGCCGCGCCTCCTTTCCGGCATCGCCGAGCGATTTCCGTTGGTGCAGGTCGAAATGGAGATTGGTCTCACCGCCCGGCTCCTGAAACGGCTTGGGTCGTCGTTCGACGCCGTCATCGCCATGCACCCGGAAGGTACGACCGAGGGAGATTTGATATGCCGCGAAAGGGCGATTTGGGCAGCGGCGGCGACGCGAGCCGTCGAGGAACTCGATCCGCTGCCCGTCGCTCTGTCGAGCCCCGATTGCCTGTTTCGTTCCTGGGCAATTGAGGCGCTCAACAAGGCAGGCCGGCCATGGCGATTGGCCTATGTCAGCCCGAGCCTCTCAGCCACGGAGGCAATTGTTGAACAGGGCCTGGCGGTTACCGTGGTCAAAGGCAGCATGCTTGCGCCTGGCCTGCGCGGCGTCCATCCAGGCCGCCATGTGCCGCCGCTGCCCGGGGCGGAGATTCGCCTTCATCGTGCCGCAACGTCGTCCGCCAGCGCTGCATTGGTCGTCGATCACCTTGCTCAGCGTCTTCGCCTATCGGCACTGGGCTCATAGGTCGCCTGGGAAAGCGGGGCCGAGATACCAACCCGGGCTGTTGCCTTGACAAATCCGGCCTCCCATGCGCTTTTCGCGCAAATTTTCAGGCCGGATGCTTCGGCCTGCAACCCAGCACCCCGGACTTTACCAATGACAATGCACCGTTACCGCAGCCATACCTGTGCCCAGTTGAGGAAGAGCGACGTCGGCTCGACCGTTCGCCTGTCGGGCTGGGTGCATCGCGTGCGCGATCATGGCGGCCTGCTCTTCATTGACCTGCGCGACAATTATGGCCTGACCCAGATCGTCGCCGACCCGGATTCGCCTGCCTTCAAGGTCGCTGAAACCGTGCGCGGCGAATGGGTCATCCGCGTGGACGGCGAGGTCAAGGCGCGCTTGCCCGACACCACCAACGCCAATTTGCCGACCGGCGAGATCGAAATCTTCGCCCGCGAAATCGAGGTGCTGTCGGCGGCCAAGGAATTGCCGCTGCCGGTGTTCGGCGAGCCGGACTATCCCGAGGATATCAGGCTGAAATACCGCTTCCTCGACCTGCGCCGCGAGACGCTGCACAAGAACATCATTGCGCGTACGAAAATCATCGCCGAAATGCGCAAGCGCATGGGCGAGGTCGGCTTCACCGAATTCTCGACGCCGATCCTCACCGCCTCGTCGCCGGAAGGCGCGCGCGACTTCCTGGTGCCGTCGCGCATCCATCCCGGCACCTTCTACGCGCTGCCGCAGGCGCCGCAGCAATACAAGCAGCTGATCATGGTGTCGGGCTTCGACCGTTACTTCCAGATCGCGCCCTGCTTCCGCGACGAAGACCCGCGCGCCGATCGCCTGCCCGGCGAATTCTACCAGCTCGACCTCGAAATGAGCTTCGTCGAGCAGGACGACGTGCTGTCGACCATGGAACCGGTGATGCGCGGAGTCTTCGAGACCTTCGCCAACGGCAAGCCGGTGACGCAGAACTTCCAGCGCATCCCCTATGATGTGGCCATGCGCAAATACGGTTCCGACAAGCCGGACCTGCGCAACCCGATCGAAATGCAGGCCGTTTCCGACCATTTTCGCGATTCCGGCTTCAAGGTGTTCGCCAACATCCTGGCCAACGATCCGAAGGCCGAGGTGTGGGGCATTCCGGCAAAGACCGGCGGCAGCCGCGCCTTCTGCGACCGCATGAATTCCTGGGCGCAGGGCGAGGGCCAGCCGGGGCTGGGTTATATCTTCTGGCGCAAGGAGGGTGACAAGCTCGAAGGCGCCGGCCCACTCGCCAAGAACATCGGCGAGGAGCGCACAGAGGCGATCCGCCTTCAACTCGGCCTTGCCGACGGCGATGCGGCCTTTTTTGTCGCCGGGGATCCGAAGAAGTTCGTCTCCTTCGCGGGGGCTGCGCGCACCCGTGCCGGCGAGGAGCTGAATCTTGTCGACCGCGAGCGTTTCGAACTGTGCTGGATCGTCGACTTCCCGTTCTTCGAGTGGAACGAGGAAGAGAAGAAGATCGACTTCGCCCACAACCCGTTCTCGATGCCGCAGGGTGGCATCGATGCGCTGAATGGCGAGGACCTGCTCGGCATCAAGGCGTTCCAGTACGACATGGTCTGCAACGGCTTCGAGATCGCCAGCGGCGGTATCCGCAACCATCTGCCCGAAACCATGGTCAAGGCATTCGAGACGGTCGGGCTGGATCGCGCCACGGTCGAGGAGCGCTTTGGCGGCCTCTACCGCGCCTTCCAGTATGGCGCGCCGCCGCATGGCGGCATGGCCGCCGGTGTCGACCGCGTCGTCATGCTGCTGCTCGGCGCCAAGAACCTGCGTGAGATCACCATGTTCCCGATGAACCAGCAGGCCTACGATCTGTTGATGAACGCACCGTCGGAAGCGAGCCCGCAGCAGCTTCGCGACCTGGCGCTGCGCGTTGCCGTGCCCAAGAAGGACTGACGGCGGCGTTGCAACTGCCCTTTCTCCCGTCTCTATACGGGGAGAAATGTCCGGCAGGACAATGAGGGGCAGCGCGGATGCGGGCGATTGGCGAACGGCCGTTGCAGCTGACGCCTGGCAATCGGTTCGGCATGAATTGCAATTTGTAGGCGTCGGCGCTGCCCCTCATCCGCCTGCCGGCACCTTCTCCCCGTATAGTGACGGGGAGAAGGGAACTACTTCGATCAGTCTTCGTTGGCCTTGACGGTGACGCCGAGCGTCTTCGGTAGGTCGAGCGGGTTGGACATGGCGCCCGCCATGATCAGTGCGAACGGCACGGATGCCGGCGGCTCGGCCGAGATTTCGAGGCTCTTCGGATCATCGAGGAATTTGCTGACCGCGGCCGTAACCTGCGCCGTCAGTTCCGGATTGTTGAGCTGCGCCATGCCAAACGGCACGATCGCCTTGGCCTGGTTGGCGATGTCCTTGCCGGACATGCCTTGCTGCTTGCCGACATAGTCCAGAACCTTGTTGGTCAGCGAATCGTCGTCGAAGCGGATCGAGGCGCTGTTGAACGAAAGCTGCTGCAACAGGCCGAGCATGGCCATGCCTTGCGCCGAATTGTCGGCGCCTTCAGGCTGTGCCGCCATCTTCTTCTGCATTTCCTGCAGCGACTTGATAAAGTCCAGCGTGTAGCCGCCGAGATTGAAGGTCATGCCGAGCGTGCCGGCATTCTCGACCGAGATGTCGTATTTCGACAGTTCCATCTTGCCGTCCGTGGGCTGCCAGGTGCCGGCCATTTCCAGATTGCCCGCGATGTTCTGGTAGCCGAGCGCGTTGATGACTTCCTTGGACTTCGGATCGTCCACCAGCGTCAGGTCGGCGTTGAATTTCTCCGTGGTGGCCGTGAATTCCATCGCCTTGCCGTCCGCCGGCGGCGTGATTTCGATGGCAAGGCCGTCCATCGAGAAGGCGGTCTTGTCGGCGACCTTGACGGTCATGTTCGAGAGTTCGGCTGACTTGTACATCATCAGCGAGCCGAGCGGGCCGGTGGCGCCGTCGGCCGGAACTGTCATGTCATGAATGACGAAGGGGCTGAGGTCGAGGGTGACGCCGTCCTTGCTGTGTGTGAAGGCAGCCGTCGATACGGTGGCGATGTCATAGCCGCCATTTGCCTCGGTCACACCTTCGAGTTTGACGTCGCCGATGGGAAGCGCTTCCTTCTCCGCCGCCGGTTTGATGGCAACGCCCTGCAGCACCATGTTGGTGTTGTCGCCGGTCACGCCAGTCCAGGTGATGTCGACACCTTGTGCGACAAGCGCGGCCTTCAGCCGGTCGGCCACTGCCGTATCCTGTGCGAGGGCCGCATTCAGCGGCAGCGTGAGCAAGAAGGTCGAAAGGGCTAATTTCCTGAGAGTTGAGCGTTTGATTGTCATCGCAAGGTCCCTGAGAGTGTCCTGAAATTGTTTTTTCAATTATTTGCGCCATCACCATTCCGTGACGAACTGGACCGGAAAAAGGCGTGTCCCGGCACATTGGTCAAAAATCGCGGTGAAAGGCAAACCCGATCCCACCGTCTTTGCGCAAACCGGTGAATTTGTCATGAAGAGCCGATAGCCGGATACCGTCGCGCTTGGCCATAGAACCCGCATGTAACAGGCTGATGTTGGCCAACATCCCCCGGGGTGCGGTTTCATGTTGCAGAAGGGCCGGTATCTCTGTCGGGCTCTTGCCGCGAATCACCCGCTCGGCTAGTCCGAGCCCATGGGAAAAAGGCTTTTGCCGCCTGAAAATGGCGGTGGCGATCATATCGAACCGGTCGATCTGAAGAAGGCGCTGGAAGAGCGCTATCTGGCCTATGCGCTGTCGACCATCATGCACCGGGCACTGCCCGATGTGCGCGACGGACTGAAGCCGGTCCATCGCCGCATCATGCACGCCATGCGTCTGCTGCGGCTTAACCCCGACCAGGGCTTTGCCAAATGTGCCCGCATCGTCGGCGAGGTGATGGGCAAGTTCCACCCGCATGGGGACCAGTCGATCTATGACGCGCTGGTGCGGTTGGCGCAGGATTTCTCGATGCGCTATCCGCTGGTCGACGGGCAGGGCAATTTCGGCAACATCGACGGTGATAACGCCGCCGCCATGCGCTACACCGAAGCGCGCATGACCGATGTGGCGACCGAACTCTTGTCCGGCATCACCGAGGATGCCGTCGATTATCGGCCGACCTACAATGAAGAAGACGAGGAGCCGGTGGTTTTGCCCGGCGCCTTTCCGAATCTGCTGGCCAACGGCTCGTCCGGCATCGCGGTGGGCATGGCGACATCGATCCCGCCCCACAACGCCGCCGAGCTTTGCGATGCCGCACTTCACCTGATCGAAGACCGGGACGCGCCGGTGGCGAAGCTGATGGACTTTGTCCAGGGGCCGGATTTCCCGACCGGCGGCATCATCGTCGACAGCCGCGCCTCGATCCTCGAAGCCTATGAAACCGGCCGCGGTGGCTTTCGCGTGCGCTCGAAGTGGTTCCAGGAGGACCAGGGCAGGGGCACCTGGAGCATCGTCGTCACCGAAATCCCCTACGGCGTGCAGAAGGCGCGGCTGATCGAGAAGATCGCCGAACTGCTGATGGCGCGCAAGCTGCCGCTGCTCGAGGACATCAGGGACGAAAGCGCCGAGGACGTCCGCGTCGTGCTGGTGCCGAAGAGCCGTTCGGTCGATCCCGGCATCTTGATGGAATCGCTGTTCAAACTGACCGAGCTCGAAAGCCGCTTTCCGCTCAACATGAATGTGCTGTCGCGCGGCAAGGTGCCCAACGTGCTGTCGCTGAAGGGCGTGCTGCAGGAGTGGCTCGAGCACCGCCGCGAGGTCTTGATCCGCCGCTCGAAACACCGGCTCGGCGAGATCGAAAGACGGCTGGAGATACTTGCCGGCTACCTGATCGCCTACCTCAACATCGACGAGGTGATCAGGATCATCCGCGAGGAGGATGAGCCAAAGCAGGTGATGATGGCCCGCTGGTCGCTCACCGACACCCAGGCCGAAGCCATCCTCAACATGCGCCTGCGCGCGCTGCGCAAGCTTGAAGAATTCGAAATCCGCAAGGAATTCGACGGCCTGAGCGCCGAGAAGAAGCAGATCGAGGCACTGCTTGCTTCAAACGAGAAGCAGTGGGCGACGATCAAATGGGAAGTCACCAACATCCGCGACAAGTTCGGTCCGGAGACCGAACTCGGCAAGCGCCGCACCCAGTTCGCCGACGCGCCCGAGCATGATCTGACCGACATCGCACACGCCATGATCGAGCGCGAGCCGGTCACGGTCGTCGTGTCGGAAAAGGGCTGGCTGCGGGCGATGAAGGGGCATCTGGCCGATCTCTCGACGCTGACCTTCAAGGAGGGCGACAGCCTCAAGCTCGCCTTCCATGCCCAGACCACCGACAAGGTTCTGGTCTTCACCACCGGCGGCAAGTTCTACACCATCGGCGCCGACCGGCTGCCTGGCGGGCGCGGCCATGGCGAGCCGATCCGCATCATCGTCGATATGGACAATGACCAGGACATCGTCACCGCCTTCGTTCACGATCCGAAGCGCAAGCTGCTGCTGGCCTCGCACGACGCCAACGGTTTTATCGTGCCGGAGGAGGAGGTCGTCGCCAACACCCGCAAGGGCAAGCAGGTGATGAACGTCAAGGCGCCGGACGAAGCCAAGCGCTGCATCCCGGTCACCGGCGACCATCTCGCCATCGTCGGCGAGAATCGCAAGATGCTGGTGTTCGCGCTCGCCGAGATTCCGGAGATGGGCCGCGGCAAGGGCGTGCGGCTGCAGAAATACAAGGATGGCGGCCTTCTCGATCTCAAACCGTTCACGCTGGAGACCGGCCTCTCCTGGCAGGATTCGGCCGACCGCACCTTCACAAGGTCACGCGAGGAACTGGCCGAGTGGATCGGTGCCCGTGCGTCGGCCGGACGGATGGTGCCGAAGGGATTCCCGAGGACGGGGAAATTTGGGTAGCGCTGCTAATCTCCCCTCGAGGGGGAGATGTCGCCAAAGGCGACAGAGGGGGTCGGCACGACTGGACGCGACCTCCTGCTTTGCGAACAGAGAATGCTAGCGCTTCACGCGCGGCGACCCCCTCTGGCCTGCCGGCCATCTCCCTCTCGAGGGGGGAGATCCCCAATCATTTGGACTATCGTCACGATTGCTGCACTATATCAGTGCATAGACAGGAGGGGTGTTTGGGAGAGCCAGGCGTTTGAAGGAAGCAAAAATCCAGAAACCGGAACGGCAGCAGCGCCTGTTCGGCCTGTCGACGCCGCTCAGGGCTGCCGTCATTCCGCCGCTGTCGGCGGCGCGTTGGCTGCTGGTGCTGATCGTCGCCGCCGGCGTTTATTTCTTCCACGGCTTCCTGTTTCCGGTGCTGGCGGCGCTCGTCATCGCTTTCGCAAGCTGGCCGCTTTACCGCCGCCTGCTTGTCGCGGTCAGTGGCAACCGCACCATCGCCGCGACCTTAGCCATCCTCTTCATCCTCGCCTTCCTGGTGATCCCGATCGCGCTCGCCGGCACCTATGCGATCAACGAGGTCCGCGAATGGGTCGCCTGGGCGATCGAGACCAACCGTCATGGCGCGGTGACACCGCACTGGATCGCCACCATGCCTGTCGTGGGCGAGTGGCTGAACGAGCAATGGACGACCAATTTCGGCCATCCAGGCGGCATTGGTGAACTGATCCAGCTGGTCAGCGGCGCCAACATCGGCAGCATCTATCGCGGTGTGCTGGCCGCCGGCGGCAGCGCTTTCGGCTTGCTCCTGACATTGTTGTTCATGATGATCGCGTTGTTCTTCGCCTATCGCGACGGCGAGCATTTTGCCGGCCAGGTCGACCGTCTCGGCGAACGCATCCTGCCGACCAGATGGGAACGGATTTCGCGCGTCGTGCCCGCGACGATCTCGTCGACCGTGACCGGCATGACCGTGATCGCCATCGGCGAAGGCCTGGTGCTGGGCATCGCCTACTGGCTGGCCGGCGTGCCGTCGCCGGTCACGCTTGGCGCCTTGACCGGCGTCATGGCGCTGATCCCTGGCGGTGCGCCACTGTCGTTCACGCTGGTCTCGATCTATCTGGCCGCCAGCGGCTCGCCGATGGCCGGGCTGGCACTGTTCCTCTGGGGTGCGGTCGAACTGTTCATCGTCGACAAGACACTGCGCCCGAAGCTGGTCGGCGGGCCGATAAAACTGCCCTTCCTGCCGACGTTTTTCGGCCTCATCGGCGGCGTCAAGACCATGGGGTTTCTCGGTCTGTTCATCGG
>NZ_RZOM01000750.1:0-3119 GCF_003999175.1 Mesorhizobium sp. M7A.F.Ca.ET.027.03.2.1
GTCATCCCCTATGCCGAGTTCGGCATCCAGTCGAATTTCTCCTTCCTGCGCGGCGCCTCCAAGCCGGAGGAGCTGGTGGTCGCGGCCAAGCTCCTGGGCTTCTCGGCGATCGGGCTTGCCGACCGCAACACGGTGGCCGGCGTGGTGCGCGCCTGGCAACAGGCCAAGGTCGAAAAGCTCTCCTATCACCCCGGCTGCCGGCTGGTTTTCGGCGACGGCACGCCGGACATCCTCGCCTATCCCCAGGACCGCAAGGGCTGGGGACATCTGTGCCGCATGCTTACCCAAGCCAATCTGCGCGACGAGAACGAAAAAGGCGCCACCCTTCTCCAGCGCGGCGACCTCCTCGAATGGGGTGACCTGATGTCGCTGGCGGTCCTGCCCGGTCTGTCGGCGGGCGCGGAAGATAGTCTTCCCCTGCTTGGAGACCTCAAAGGCCGCTTCGGCAGGAACCTGCGGCTTGGCGTTTCGCCCGACTACGCCGGCAATGACCGTTTCCGCATCGAGCAGGCCGCGGCGCTTGCCGAGAGCGTCGGTATTCCGCTGATGGCGACCAACGACGTTCTCTACCACACGGCCGAACGGCGCCCGCTGCAGGACGTGCTGACCGCGATCCGCCTCAACACGCCCGTCGCCGAGGTCGGGCTGCAACTCAGCGCCAATGCCGAGCGTCATCTGAAGCCGCCAATGGAGATGGCCCGCCTGTTCCGCAGGCATCCGCAAGCGCTGGCCGAGACGCTGCGGTTTGCGGAAGAACTGACCTTTTCGTTGAGCGACCTTCAGTACAATTATCCGGACGAGCCGACGGAATCGGGTCTTGGCCCACAGGCTGAACTGGAGCGGCTGGCGCGGGAGGGAGCGGCCAACCGCTATCCGGCGGGTGTGCCGGATTCGGTGACCAGGCGCATCGACGAAGAGCTCGCTTTGATCGAACGCCTCAACTATGCCCGCTATTTCCTGACTGTCTACGACATCGTCAAGTTCGCGCGCAGCAAGGATATTCTCTGCCAGGGACGTGGATCGGCCGCCAATTCGGTCGTCTGCTTCTGCATCGGCATCACCGAAGTAGGACCGGAAAAAATCGATTCGCTCTTCGAGCGCTTCATTTCCGAGGAGAGAAACGAGCCGCCGGATATCGACGTCGATTTCGAGCACGAAAAGCGCGAAACCGTAATCCAGTACATCTACGAGAAATACAGCGGCAAGCGCACGGCACTTGCGGCCGCCGTCATCAGCTATCGCGGCCGTTCGGCGCTGCGCGAAGTGTCGAAGGCGATGGGCCTGTCCGAGGATGTCAGGGCATCGCTTTCCGGCTCGATCTGGGGTTGGTCGACATCGGAGCTTGGCGAGAAGGAAGCCCGCGCCGGCGGCCTCGACCGCACCGATCCGGTGTCGAGGCACGTGATGGAGCGTGCCAATGAGATCATGGGCTTCCCCCGCCATCTGTCGCAGCATGTCGGCGGCTTCGTCATCACCAGGGACCGGCTCGACGAGATCGTGCCCATCGTCAAGACGGCGATGGACGAGCGCAAGATGGTCGAATGGGACAAGGACGATCTCGACGCGGTGAAGATCCTGAAAGTCGACGTGCTGGCGCTCGGCATGCTGACCTGCCTCCAGCGCGCCTTCACCTTGCTTACTGACCACTATCCAAAGGCGCGAGACAAATACGGCCGACCTTATGTGCTGGCCACCCTGCCGGCAGAAGACGCCCGGGTCTACGATATGATCTGCCGTGCCGACACATTGGGCGTCTTTCAGATTGAATCGCGGGCGCAGATGTCGATGCTGCCGCGCCTTGAGCCGAAAACCTTTTATGACCTTGTCATCGAGGTGGCGATCGTGCGGCCGGGCCCGATCCAGGGCGACATGGTCCACCCCTATCTGCGCCGCCGGCAAGGCAAGGAGCAGGCCGAGTATCAAAAGCCGGAGCTGGAGGCGATCCTCAGCAAGACGCTTGGTGTGCCGCTGTTCCAGGAGCAGGCGATGAATATCGCCATCGTTGCCGGTGGTTTCAAACCGGGCGAGGCCGATGAACTGCGCCGCGCCATGGCCACCTTCAAGCGCACCGGCACCATCGGCAATTACCGCGACCGTATGATCAATGGCATGGTCGGCAAGGGCTACACGAAGGACTTCGCCGAGCGCTGTTTCAAGCAGATCGAGGGCTTTGGCGAATATGGCTTTCCCGAAAGCCATGCCGCTTCCTTCGCCCTGCTCGTCTATGCCTCCTGCTGGTTCAAGACCTTCTATCCCGACGTGTTCTGCGCCGCGATCCTGAATTCGCAGCCGATGGGGTTTTACCAGCCGGCCCAGCTCGTGCGCGACGCAAGCGACCATGGCGTCGACATTCGCGATGTCGACGTCAATTTTTCGGTGTGGGATTGTACGCTGGAGAAAGCACCTTTCGATCCGGCCCGTATCCTCCCGCGCCATGCCGACATGCGCGGCGTCATCGAGACGAAGCATGCCGTCCGGCTCGGCTTCCGCCAGATCAAGGGCCTGTCGAAGGAGCGCATGGCGGCTTTCGTCGAACAGCGCGGCTCAGGCTACGTATCCGTCCGGGATGTCTGGCTGCGCTCCGGCCTCGATGTCGGCGAGATCGAGCGGTTGGCGCAGGCCGACGCCTTCCGTTCGCTCGGCCTTGATCGTCGCGAAGCCTTGTGGGCGGTGCGCGCACTCGACGGCAAGAGCGCCGCCGAAAGGCTGCCGCTGTTCGACCAGCCGGCGCTTCGCCTGCGCGAGCTGGAGCCCGAGACGAGGCTGCCGAAAATGCCGCTCGGCGAGCATGTCATCCATGATTACCGCGCGCTCGGCCTGTCGCTGAAGGCGCATCCGGTCGCCTTCCTGCGCGAGCGGCTCGACCGCGCCGGCGTCACCCCCAATGCGAACCTGCCTTCCGTGCGCGACGGCAGGCGCGTCTCCGTCGCCGGCCTCGTGCTGGTGCGGCAGCGCCCCGGCAAGGGCAACGCGATCTTCTTGACGCTGGAAGACGACAAGGCGGTGGCCAACGTCATCTTCTGGCAAAGAACCTTCGACCGTTACCGGCCGATCGTCATGGGCGCCCGGTTCGTCAAGGTCACCGGAAAATTGCAATCTGAATCGGGCGTGGTCCACAT
>NZ_RZOM01000751.1:0-3103 GCF_003999175.1 Mesorhizobium sp. M7A.F.Ca.ET.027.03.2.1
ATGTGGCAAGGCTGCTTGGTTCGCCGATGATGAACATCCTCAGATCGGCGCGCGGCGAGGGCGGTGTCGAAGCGGCTGAAGGCACGATTCGCATCGACGACAAGACAGCGCCCGCCGACGCCGTGGAGATCGGGCTGAGGCCGGAGGACATCAAGGTTAGACCGTGGGCGGATGGGGGCCCGGGCCGCCCGGCGCGAGTGTTCGAGGTCGAGCCGCTTGGCGGCTATACCGTGGTGACGCTCGCTGCCGGGCAGGCGCGGCTGAAGGCATTGCTGCGCGGCCAGCCCGACATCCGGCCGGATGCCATGGTGGCGATATCCTGCGAGCCGGCCAGAGTGCATTATTTCGAACAGAGCGGCGGAGCGTTGGCACGATGACGGCCGCCGCAAGGAAAGAGTTTCGGGAGGAAGAGATGGGAAGCAAAGGCTTCGAGCCGGACGTGAAGGTCCGCACGAAGGAATACAAGATCGGCTGCGTCGGCGCAGGCATGATCATGGCCGAGTGCCATCTCGCCGCCTACAAGGAAGCTGGGTTCCCGGTGGTGGCAATCGCCTCGCGCACCAGGGCCAGCGCCGAGAAGGTGGCGACGCGCTGGGGCATTCCGACCGTCCACGACACACCGGAAAAACTGATCGAGGACGAAAATGTCGAGATCATCGACCTTGCTTTCCCGCCCGACCTGCAGCCGGCGCTGATCCGTCACGCGCTGAAGCAGAAGCACATCAAGGCGATCCTGGCGCAGAAGCCGTTGGCCTTGTCGGTCGAGGAAGCGGTCAAGCTGCGTGACGAGGCGGCCAAGGCCGGCAAGATCCTCTCGGTCAACCAGAACATGCGCTACGACCAGTCGATGCGCGTCTTGAAGCAGATCATCGACAGCGGCGCGCTGGGCGACATCGTCTTCGCGCAGATCGACATGCACGCCATCCCGCACTGGCAGAGCTTCCTCGAGGATTATGACCGGCTGACGCTCGCCAATATGAGCGTGCATCATCTCGACGTGCTGCGCTTTCTGTTCGGCGATCCCGACGAGATCACCACGCTGACACGCAAGGATCCGCGCACGACATTCGACCATTCCGACGGCATCACCGTGTCGACGCTGCGCTTCCCGTCCGGTGTGCTTGCCGTGTCGCTGGAGGATGTCTGGTCCGGTCCGCGTCAGGATGGCTACAAGGACGACCAGCACATCAAATGGCGCGTCGACGGCAGCAAGGGGGTCGCGAAGGGCACCATTGGCTGGCCGACGGGCGCTGCCTCGACGCTGACCTATGCCTCGACCGAGACGACCGGAGGCGAGTGGGTCAGTCCGAGCTGGGACACGATGTGGTTCCCGCATGCCTTTATCGGGGTGATGGAGCAGCTCCAGCACGCGGTGAGGACCGGCACACCGCCGGCGCTGTCGGTCGCCGACAACGTCAAGACCATGGCGCTGGTCGAGGCGGGTTATCGCTCGATCGACGAGGGCCGCACGGTCAAGCTTTCCGAAATCGCTACCTGATCACCGCAACTGAAACACCAGACAACTGAATCGCTTACAGGGAGGAATTCACACCATGATGCAGGCAGGTATTTTCACGGGCTATTTCCCGTACGGCCTCGAAGAGACGGCGAAGAAGATCCGTGGCCACGGTTTCAACACCGTGCAGCTCGACCTTCATTTCAAGGATATCGACCTGTCGGCCGGCCAGATCACCAAGGATAAGGCCAAGAAGGTTCGCGACACGTTCCGTGCCCACGACCTGCCGATCTGCTGCATCTCGGGCTACACCAATGTCATTCATCCCGACCTCGCGCACCGCAAGGCGAATGTCGATCGGCTGAAGGAAATCATCCGCAACGCCCGCCAGCTCGGCAGTCCTTACGTGATCTCGGAGACCGGTACCTACAACACCGAGAGCGAGTGGATGAGCGATCCCAAGAACAAGTCCGAAGAGGGTTTTGAGATGTGCCGCAAGGTGATCTCCGAACTGGCGCAGGAAGCCTATGACCACGGCTCAATGTTCCTGCTCGAAACCTACGTCAACAATGTCGTCGGCTCGGTCGAGGAAACGGTGAGGATGTTCGCGCAGGTCGACCATCCGGGCCTCGGCCTGCTGATGGATCCGACCAACTACTTCGAAAGCCACAACATCGACCAGATGGACAAGGTGCTGAACCAGGTGTTCGACACGCTGGCCGACAAGGTCAAGATCGCGCATGCCAAGGATGTCGCACGAGCCGGCGACGACAAGAGCGAGAAGCATGCGGACATCGGCGATGACGACGCGCTGGCCTCGCACACCTTCCGCGGCGTTGGCGAGATGGTCCTCAACGCGCCGGGCACCGGCTCGCTGAACTACGACCTCTATCTGCAGCGCCTGTCGCAGAAGAACCCGAACATCCCGGTGATCATCGAACACCTTTCGGAAGACGACGTGCCGAGGGCCAAGAAATTTCTCGACGACAAGTTCCGCGCCAACGGTCTCTGACCAGCTGTGCGCCGCCCTTTGCCGGCGGTGCATCCGGCTTGGAAGCAACAACAAGGGAGGAATTGCAGTGTTGAAATTCGGATTGAAACTGGCAGCGGCCGCGACTGTGTTCGCGGGCATCGCATTCGCCTCGCCGGTAATGGCGCAGGATGGCCAGAAGACGTTCTACCTGCTGTCGCATGGCGGCCCATCGGATGCGTTCTGGCTCGACTGGAATGCCGGCGCAACCAAAGCCTGCGACCAGCTCAAGGTGACCTGCAAGATTTCCTTCAGCGGCGGCGACATGGCGGCGCAGAAGGAGGCCTTCAATTCCGCGCTTGCGGCCAAGCCCGACGGCATCGCCACCACCTCGGCCCAGCCGGGCCTATGGACCGAGGAAGTGAAGGCTGCCAAGGCGGCCGGGATCCCGATCGTGTTCTTCAACACAGACGATCCGGCGACCGGACGGCAGGCCTATGTCGGCGCCGATCTCAAGGAGGCGGGCGTGATCTGGGCCAAGTATCTCGTCGACCACAAGATGGTGAAGCAGGGCGACAAGGTGTTCCTGCCGGTGGAAGTGCCTGGCGCCAGCTATCAGCAGCTGGAGACCGAAGGCATCGCCAGCGTCTTCGATCCGTTGGGGATCAAATATGATG
>NZ_RZOM01000752.1:0-3091 GCF_003999175.1 Mesorhizobium sp. M7A.F.Ca.ET.027.03.2.1
GTATATAACGAAGCCGTTCACGGCCACGGGAAGCGCTTGAAGCATGGACATGATTGATCCTTTCGGCCGCACGATCAGCTATCTCCGCGTGTCGGTCACCGACCGCTGCGATTTCCGCTGCACCTATTGCATGGCCGAGGACATGGCCTTTCTGCCTAAGAAGGACCTGCTGTCGCTGGAAGAGCTTGACCGGCTGTGCACGGTTTTCATCGAAAAAGGCGTCAGGCGCTTGCGCCTCACCGGCGGTGAGCCACTGGTGCGCAAGAACATCATGCATCTGGTGCGCCAGCTCTCGCGGCACCTCGCCAGCGGCGCGCTGGAAGAGCTGACGCTGACCACCAACGGCTCGCAGCTGTCGCGCTTTGCCGCCGAACTCGCCGATTGCGGCGTCAAGCGCATCAACGTGTCGCTCGATACGCTCGATGCCGACAAGTTCCACAAGATCACCCGCTGGGGCCATCTCGACAAGGTCATGCAAGGCATCGATGCCGCGCAGGCGGCGGGGCTGAAGGTCAAGCTCAACGCGGTGGCATTGAAGGATTTCAACGACGCCGAGCTGCCCGAGATGATGCGCTGGGCGCATGGCCGCGGCATGGACTTGACGGTCATCGAAACCATGCCGATGGGCGAGATCGATGCCGACCGCACCGACCAGTATCTGCCGCTGTCGCTGCTGCGCGCGTCGCTGGAACGCCAGTTCACGCTGACCGACATTCCCTTCAAGACCGGCGGCCCGGCCCGCTATGTCCAGGTCGCCGAGACTGGCGGACGGCTCGGCTTCATCACGCCGATGACGCATAATTTCTGCGAAAGCTGCAACCGCGTCCGGCTGACCTGCACCGGCACCCTCTATATGTGCCTGGGCCAGGAAGATGCCGCCGACCTGCGCGCGCCCTTGCGCGCCTCCGAAGGCAACGAGCTGGTCGCCGATGCAATAGACGAAGCCATCGGCCGCAAGCCCAAGGGCCACGACTTCATCATCGACCGCCGCACCAGCCGCCCATCGGTGTCACGCCATATGAGCGTCACCGGCGGCTGATCTTTTCGTGAAATTCATGCAAGATCGCTTCGGATCATGACTCGAGGCGAGCATGCGGCTGCACTCTTCATTCCTGGCGATTGCGACAATGGCAGCAAGCAGTGCGGTCGCCGCGCCGTTCACTTATGTGAACGAGCGCTTCGGCACCGTCTGCACCTTTCCCGACGAGATCTTCACCGATCGCCAGCCGGAGCCCGATAATGGCGACGGACAGCAATGGCTGAGCGCCGATGGCGCCAGCCTGATCTGCTCCGGCATCCTCAACATAGACAACGATACGCCGAAGGGCTTTGTGGCGGCCGAGAAGGCCAGCGATGAAGCCGGCTACAAGGTGACCTATGGCAAGGCCGGCAGCGATTGGGCGGTGCTGTCGGGCGTTAAGGATGGAAAGATGTTTTACGAGCGACGTCTGTTTGGGAGAGACGGTATCATCCGCACGGTCTGGGTCGACTACCCTCCGGCCCTGAAGTCGAAATACGACCCGCTGGTCGGCGCCATTGCCGGCAGTCTCAAGGGGTCGTGAAAGTTTCGGACCACACCCCAGAAAAAGTCTTGTTCGCGAACCACAGCCGGATTTACGGCCAGTCTGTTCCAACCTACCCTTTCCCTGGAAGCGGATCTTCGCTCACAGGGGGAATACACCATGCGCAAACTCGTTCTTTCTCTAGCCTTGCTTGGTCTCGCGGCCGTGCCCGCTGCGGCCCAGTCGATCGGCGGCACTTATACGGTCGCCGGCACCAACTTCGACGGCTCTGCCTATGGCGGCGAGGCAACCATCACGCTGACCAGCGGGACGACCTGCGCGATCCATTGGGAAACCGGTGGCTCATCTTCCGACGGCATCTGCATGCGCAACGATGATGCCTTCTCGGCCGGCTATGTCATGGGCAAGGATATCGGCCTCGTCGTCTACAAGATGACGGACGACGGCTCGTTGCATGGTCTGTGGACCATCGCCGGCAAGGAAGGCAATGGCACCGAGGTGCTGACGCCGAAGAAGTAAGTTCTGCCGCCATTGCAGGTGATCTTCTGAGCCACAAACAAGGCTGTGGCCCAGCCCTTTGCTGTTGCTGTTTCACGCCCGGCTGTTACAGGCTTGCTGCCTAAAGCGCGTCGCGTTTGAACGGATTCAGGCGACGCGCTTTAGGTCTTTGTTTCTTATGCGTGTCGTTTCCCCAAAACCGAGGTCACTTTTGGGCGACATGCATTAGCAGAACCGGTAGCCGTCTTGCCCCTGTCACCAAATATTCGCGGCGCGTTGTTCATGATGGTGGCGATGGCCGGCTTCTGCCTCAACGATGCCATCACCAAATACTCGTCACAATCGATGAACATGGCGCAGGTCATGTTGATCCGTGGGGCTTTCGCTTCGCTTTTCGTCGGCTTGCTCGCCTGGCAGCGCGGCGCGCTCGCCCGCCCGGGTTCGATGCTGCAGCCTCTGGTTGCCCTGCGCGTGATCAGCGAGGCCGGTGCCACGGTGAGTTTTCTCGTCGCCCTCGCCCATTTGCCGATCGCCAATGTTTCGGCGGTGCTGCAGGCGCTGCCACTGGCGGTGACGATGGGGGCCGCACTCGTCTTTGGCGAGGCTGTCGGCTGGCGGCGCTGGCTTGCCATCGCCATCGGATTTGCCGGCGTGCTGATTATCGTTCGGCCTGGCTTCGAAGGGTTCAGCATCTACTCGCTGGCGGCGCTGGCCAGCGTTGCCTGTTGTGCGGTGCGCGATCTCGCCACCAAGCGAATCCCGGAGGCCATTCCGACATTGCTGGTGTCGACGGCAACCGCGCTTGCCATGACCATCGTCGGTGCGGCGCTGTTGCCGGCAATGGGCGGCTGGACGCCGATGACGAGGGACAGCACAGCCCTGCTGGCCTTGGCCGCGGTGCTGGTGGTGATCGGCTACCAGTTCATCATCATGGCGATGCGGGCGGGCGACATCTCCTTCATCGCGCCGTTCCGCTATACGGCCCTGATCTGGTCGATCCTGCTTGGCCTGTTCATCTTCGCCGATATCCCCGATCCGCCGATGATCGTCGGCGCCACCATCATCATCGG
>NZ_RZOM01000753.1:0-3086 GCF_003999175.1 Mesorhizobium sp. M7A.F.Ca.ET.027.03.2.1
TTCCGGCCCCGTCCACATCGCATGGATGCCAGGGACGACACGTGGCGTGCCGAGATAGGCCGAGAGGAAGGCAGCGTTTTCCGGTGCCTTCTCGGGCAGCAGCAGCGCCGTGACGGAAAGCTGCGAGCGCGGCTCGGTGATCCTGATGGCGGTCATGTCTGGTCTTTCGCGGCGGCGGCCTGCAGCTTGCTGCGCAGGAAGGTGAAGGGGCGGCTGATGTCGGCGACAAGCGATTCGCGCGCCGCCTGCGCATCCTGCGTGGACAGCGCCATGACGATGCGGCGGTGATACTGGGCGGTGTCGACTTCGCCGGCCTCCGAGAAGGCATAGATAGCGACGCGGATGCAGGGCCCCGATTGCAGCCACAGGCTCTCGATCATCGGGATCAGCACGGCCGAGCCGCAGGAGCGGTAGATCTCGAAATGAAAGCTCTGATTGAGCGTCACTTCGCGATCGACGTCCTTCTTGTGTTTCAGCGCCCGCATCTCGTCCCATTCGCCGAGAATGGTTTCGATGGTGGCGATCTGGCGCGGGCCCATGCGGGCGGCGGCCAGCGCGATCGCTTCGCCCTCGATCAGGATGCGGGCACGCAAGAGATCATCCAGCCGTTCCAATGTGATCGGCGGCACACGCACCGAACGGTTGGGCAGCGCCTCCAGCGCCTTTTCCGTGATCAGCCTGCCGAGCGCCTCGCGCACCGGCATGGTCGAGGTGACCAAGGCGTCAGCTAGGCCACGGATGGTCAGCACCTGGCTCGGCTCGAACAGGCCGCCGATCAAGGCGCGGCGCAATTCCGAGTAGACGCGGTCCTGCACAGTTTCGCGGCCGACTGGCGCAAGCTGGGCCGCGATCGCCTCGTTGTTCTTTTCGATGGCAGCCTTTTGCATGGAATTCCGTTCTTGGCCGGTTTTCGGCTTGCGGATGAAATTAAAGCCGAATAGCGTGATCAAAGCAAGTGTGATCACAAATCATAATCAGGAGACGGCAACGATCGTCTTCGGCCAGAGGGTTTGATGAGCGAGGCAACCAAACGGCAAGGGGAAACCCGCGCGCCGGTTCTGACGGCAAGGAATGTCGTCAGGCGGTTCGGCGGCCTTGTCGCGGTCAACGATGTCTCGTTTGACGTCAAAGCGGGAGAAATCCTCGGCCTGATCGGCCCCAATGGTGCAGGCAAGACGACGATGTTCGACCTGCTCGCCGGCAGCATCCTGCCGACCAGCGGCGAGATCCTACTCAACGGCACGCCTGTCTCGGGCGAAGCCGCGCATCTGCGCATCGGTCATGGCCTTGGCCGAACTTTTCAGATCCCGCGCCCGCTGCCCAATCTGACGCTGATCGAAAACATTATGCTGGCCGCACAGGGCCAGGCCGGCGAAAAGCTGCTCGCCAATTTCATCACGCCATGGCGCGTCGCCGCGCAGGAAAGAGCCGCCAGGACAAAGGCGCTCGAACTGCTGGAACTGGTCACCCTCACCCATCTCGCGCATGAGCCGGCGCGGGTGCTTTCCGGCGGCCAGCGCAAGCTGCTCGAACTCGCCCGCGTGATGATGGCCGACCCGGCGATCATACTGCTCGACGAACCGGCGGCCGGCGTCAACGCGACGCTGCTGGAGGTCATCATCGACCGCATCCGGGACATCAACGCGCGTGGCATCACCTTCCTGCTGATCGAGCACAATATCGATATGGTGACGCGGCTTTGCCATCGCGTCCTCGTCATGGCGAGCGGCCAGCTGCTCAGCGAAGGCACGGCCGAAGAAGTCGCTCGCGACCCACGTGTCATCGAGGCCTATCTCGGAGGCGCGGCATGAGCGAGATCGTCCTCGATGTCCGCGACCTCGAAGCCGGTTACGAGCCCGGCGTGCCGATCGTGCGCGGCGCCTCGATCACTGTCAAAAAAGGCGAGATCGTCGTCGTGCTGGGCCCCAACGGCGCCGGCAAGTCGAGCTTCATCAAGGCCATCGCCGGCCTCGTCCCGATCACCGGTGGCACGGTGTTTCTGGACGGCAAGGACATTACCGCTGCGCCTGCCCACACCATGGTGCGGCTTGGACTGGCCTTCGTGCCGCAGACCGAAAACATCTTCCCGCTGATGTCGGTCGAGGACAATCTCAGGGTCGCCTGCGGCGTCCTCGAGCGGCGCGAAATCCCTGCCCGCATCGAGGAGATGTATGCCGCCTTCCCAGACCTCGTCCGCCAGCGCCGCACCGCCGCCGGCAATTTGTCGGGCGGACAGCGGCAGATGCTCGCTGTCGCACGGGCGCTGATCGTCCACCCCAGAGTGCTGGTGCTGGACGAGCCGTCGGCCGGCCTGTCGCCGAAATTCGTCTCGATGGTGTTCGAGATGCTGGCCGGCATCCGCAAGTCCGGCGTCACCATCCTGCTGGTCGAACAGAATGCCAAGGCGGCGCTCGCCATCGGCGACCGCGCCTATGTCCTGGTCGAAGGCAAGGACCGGCACGAGGGCATCGCCTCCGAATTGTGGAACGATCCGGTGGTCGCCGAACTCTATCTCGGCCAGCGCCCATCTAAGGCAGGGAAAGGAGGTGAGGCATGAGCCTGCAATTTGTCGTCGACGGATTGCTGACGGGTTCGATGATCGGCCTCGGCGCCATCGGCGTGACGCTTACCTATTCGATCCTGCGCTTCTCGAACTTCGCCCATGGCGACTTCATGGCATGGGGCACCTATGCGACGCTGGCCGTCGTCAGCGCCATCGGTGCGACAGTAGGCAAGGTGGCGCCGATCGCACCGCTGTCCTTCGGCTGGCCGCTCATTGTTGCGCTCGTTATCGGCATGGCCTTCACCGCGCTCTTGGCGCTGCTGCTCGACAAGGTGCTGTTTTCGCGGCTTCGCTCGCAAGGCCAGGCGATCATCGTGGTGATGGCGAGCTTCGGCGCCTCGATGGCGCTGAGAAGCCTGCTCGAATTCACCTTCACCTCGCGGCCGACCTATTTCAGCCGCGCGATCCAGATCGCCATGCCGGTCGGCTTCGGCATCCGCATCACACCCGACCAGATCGCGCTTTTGCTGCTGACCGCGGTGCTGGTGCTCGGCGTGCATCTGTTGATAACGCGCACGCAGAC
>NZ_RZOM01000754.1:0-3085 GCF_003999175.1 Mesorhizobium sp. M7A.F.Ca.ET.027.03.2.1
TGCCATAGGAGCTGACGAGGCCGGTGGTCTCGAAGGCCTCGCGCGGCCAGATGGCAAAGGCCGAATAGACCGAACCGCCGGCCTTGCGGCAATCCTTGCAGTGGCACAGGCCAACGCGCAATGGCGGGCCGTGAACCTCGAACTGCACGCCGCCGCACAGGCAGCTGCCGGTCCTGCGTATGGTGTCGGACATGGCGACCTCCCTCATGCGTGGCGCTGCGGGCCGGGTGGGACAGATGCTCGTCTGCCGTTTCGTTGGCCAGGATGAGAAACCGGGAAAAAGACATCCTGTTCACCATACCACCAGGTCCGGTTGACGCGGCCCGCAGCATCTTCAACGCCGCCCAGGCGAAATGGTTTCGACTAGCCGCGGGCCGCCATATGGGCGTCGAGCTTCTTGCGCGAGGGGCCGTAGCGCTTGATGATGGTCTGTGCCTCGCTTGGCGGGATGCCGTATTTGCGGGCAAAGGCGGCAACCTCGTAGGGCTCTTCACTCGAGACCTGCTTGCGGTCCTGTTTCGTATTCGACTTGTCGTCAGCCATCTCAGGCCTCGCTTTCTGTTGTCGGGGACGCGCAGCCTTCGGCGCCCGCGATCAACACGACATAACACAGATTGGCGCCGCCGGTTCCACCAGACGACACGGCCTGGGCTGCGATAGGCGTGTATCAGGCCGAGGGCCGCATGGGGTCGGCGGCGGCAGCGTGGTCGCCGTCACATTCGGAGCATGCCGCGCTGAGGCCGGGGCAGCCGCGCCGGTGCGTGCCGGCGGGGCAGCAATGGCCGTTGGAACTCGTCCAGCGGGGGCATTCGAAGACCTGACCAGCGCCGCCGCAGCCGCTGCACTCCAGCGGTGCCGACCGCTCGCCATGAGATGTCGCCCCAAACCTGACGCTCGTGCGCAAATTCAGCCCGCCCAAAATCGCTGCACCGGCACACCGCTGCATTAGCCCCAGCTAACAATATCACGTCCGTGATTACCAACAAGTTTCAATCGCGCGACGCGCCGGCAAGCCGTTCGGGCCGGCGTGGCGTGTCGTCAGGCCGGCTTCAGCCGCATCGCGGCGAGATACATGAGCGCCGAGGCGGCCTGCCCTCGGTCCCAGCCGGCGGCCTCGGCCTTGCGGAGCAGGGCGTCGAGATGCGGAACCAGCATATGTCCGATTCCCCCTTTGAGCGAGCAATAATATACCGTCAGCCGGCAAACCGAAAATCGCTCTTGCCGTACGGTGTGACGCTTCGAAAGCCCTCTGCGATCCTGTCGAGAAAAATTGGACTGATGTGTCGGACCTGGCGCCGGTCGCGCGTCCTAGGAGCGATCAACCTGCAAAGCTGGAGAACGAGCATGTCGTCGCAAATCACTCAATCACCGTGGCAGACCGCGGCCCTTGTCGTCGCCCGGCTGATCTTCGCCGGCGTCTTCCTGATGGCCGTGACCTTCAAGTTCATGGGCATGGACGCCACCGCCGGCTATATCGCCGCCGCCGGCTTTCCGTTTCCGCTGTTGCTGGCCTGGTGCGCGGCGATCCTGGAGGTCGCGCTGGTGCTGTGTTTCCTGACCGGCGCCTTCTTCTCGCAGGCGGCCCTTGTCGCCGCCGCCTATGTGCTGTTCCTCGGCTTCGCCTTTCACGGACCCCGCCACTGGGCCGGCAACCAGGCCGAGTTCGGCTTCTTCATCGACCATTTTTCGTTCCTGGCCGGACTGCTGTTTGCGGCCGTGCATGGACCGGGCAAGGTGCTTTCGCTCGACCTGGGATGGCCGGGCAGGGCGTAAGGCGAGGGTTGGAGGAACACGCCTGCGGCTAATGCATGCTGGTCGGGTCGAATGAAGCCAACGCCTCCAGCCCTTTGTTGATCAGCCGCAGCCGGGAAGGTGCTGCGCGGCCTCGCGCAGTCAGCAACAGCTGGTGCACCGGCAGGCTGAGCAGCCAGCGTCGCATCTGATGAATTTTCGCCTCGTCCACGTGGCTCCAAAGTGCGCGCTCGGTGGTGTCGTTCTCGAACACAAAGTTTGCCCCTGACTGCATGAAGTTGGCCAACTGCAGCGTGGCATTGATCGACGGTGCAGCAAGCCATCTTCCCAGCATCGCGGCCAGATCGAGATCAAGACAGGCGATGCCGCAGATCCAGCTGTCGGCTTCCTCCTCGTCGGGATCTTCCTGAAGGGCCTGCGACAAGGCGCCGGCGAACAGCGCGCGGATTGCAGCCTGCTCATGGAGCGGCCAATCCAGCCACTTCCCCTTCTTCAAGCGCTCGGCAATGATCGATGGATCGGTCCCCGTCCACTGTTGGTCACGGATAGCCTGCTCGAGGATGCGCGGCAGGAAATGCTTGTAGTCGTCAACGTCTCCCACCGTGGTCATCGCGTAGCCGGCATAGGGGCCGATCTGATCGCCGGTCAGTTCTCGCAACGGAGCGGAGCTCAGTGTCTTCAGCAACGCGACGGGATTGCGCAATGGCGAGGCATGTATGGCATGCGGCCTCGGATAGGGCGCGAATGCTGCATAGCAGTCGTCGATCAGGCGCTGAAGCTGGTCGTCGGGCTGCATGCCTATTGCCGCTCCCGCTCGGCGAGCAGCGTCATCGTGATGGCGAGAATGCCGTCGACCAGCGCGTCCAGGCGATTGCAGGGGAGGTGGGATGTTGCCGGCATTTGGCTGTTATAAGCGAAAGCACATGAAAAAGGATAGACGCAGCAACCCCAGGGCAAGCCGGCGTCAAATGCTCGAAAGCTGCGTCCTGTCAGCGGCGTTTCCGATCCGGAAGGCGCGGAACCAGTTCCGGCTGGAGAGCCGAGGCAAGCGGCCTATTCCCGCGTCAGGCGCTCGCCATATTCGCGCCATAGCGCCTTCACCTCCAGGCCGCCGAGGCGCGGGATCGACGGATCCCCCGAGGTGATGGCCACAGTGCTGATATCGTATTGGGGATAGGCGTTGGCGACGAAGCGGATCGCTTCGCCAAGCGAATGCACGCGGATGACGGGATCAGCCTGGCCCTGGCCAGTGCTGCGCACACCGGAAACCGTGGCCGGAGCATGCCGCATCCTGAACACGGATGCCATGGCTGGTCTGTCCATCGTCCTCTCC
>NZ_RZOM01000755.1:0-3083 GCF_003999175.1 Mesorhizobium sp. M7A.F.Ca.ET.027.03.2.1
GCCGTAGACAGTTGTAGACGGCGATTGTGGCGTGGCCCGGCAGGCATGATGAATGCGCACCGTGGAGACCAGGATGCCGTCAATATAGACGCCGAACTTGGAACAATTTTCAGCTTCGTCGAGCTCGTCGTGCACAATATGTTCCGGGTTTTCCGACACCATATCATTCAAGCGATAGGATTTGTAGCGTAACCTATAGATGTCTTCGAGATCCTCCCCCTTGTCGCAGCGGCGATATTCCGTCCGCTCAAGCATCGCTGAAACATTGCGGGCGAAACTCGACATGCTGTCGGGCGAATTTTCTTCACCCCCGCCCGCCACATGGCCAAGCGCTTCCAACTGCACATCCATACTCAAACCCTCGTAAGTTTCCGCCGCAGTTCAACCTACGACGGGACCCTGAGATGTAAAAGATGAAAATGGAGCACACGTCGTTTACCGATCATTAACGTTAACGATCCGTAAATTTTTATGAAAAGGCGACACTCTTCCCGGCACCGGTCAGCGGCGTGCGGCTCTCTTGGCTGAATTGATGTCCTTGGCAAAGGGCCATACCGTGTTCGACATGGTCTCGATGCCGGAAGCGCTGAGCGCCGAACCGAACAGGAACCCCTGGACAAGGTCGGGCTTGACCTGCAGCGCCAGTATCTTGAGCTGCTCGAAGGTCTCTACACCCTCGACGGTGACCGAAAGCCCCAGCGGCCGCGATAGGTTGACGATACCCTTGAGCAGCTCGAGCGAACGGGGGTTCTGGGTGACGTCCATCAGGAACGAGCGGTCGATCTTGATCTTGTCGAGCGGCAGTTTGTGCAGATAGCTCAGGCTCGAATAGCCGGTGCCGAAATCGTCGAGCGCGATGCGTACGCCGATCTGCTTCAGCTCCTCGATATACTGGCGCGTCAGCGACTTGTCGTCGAGCAGCGCCGTTTCGGTGACCTCGATCTCGAGCCGGGAGGCGGCGAGGCCGGAGCCGGCCAACGCATCGCGAACCTTCTGGATGACGTCGCGGTTGCGGAAATCCTTGGCCGAGAGATTGACCGAGACGCTGGTCTGGTCCGGCCATTTGGCGCATTCGGCGCAGGCTGCCTGCAGCACGAAGGTGCTGATCTCGGAAATGATGCCCATTTCCTCAGCCAAAGGAATGAAGATGCTGGGCGAGATCGGCCCGAGATCGGGATGATCCCACCGGCACAACGCCTCGCAGCTGGCGATACGCATGGTGCTCATCGCCACGATCGGCTGATAGACCACCCTCAAGCCCTTGCTTTCCACGGCTGTACGCAGGTCCGCCTTCATCAGCTGACGGTTGCGGAAGGCGGCATCCATCGAGGCTTCAAACAGCCGCCAGCTGTTCTTGCCGAGCTCCTTGGCCTTGTAGAGCGCCAGGTCCGCCTTGACGATCATGGCGTCGACATCGGTATCCTTGACCCGTGACAGCACCGCGCCGCCGCTGGCCTGAATGCGCAGCCCGTGACCGGCGACGTCGACTTCCCCTTGCAGGCCGGCGAAAATCTCGTCGAGCTGGCTGGTCAGATGGCTCTCATCCTCGACGCGGTCGAAGAAGATCATGAACTCGTCGCCACCGAAACGGCTGACCGTGATATCTTGACTGGCAATGGCGGCAAGCCGCTCGGCAACGGCATAGATCAAGCCATCGCCGATCGGATGGCCAAGCGTGTCGTTGACGCTCTTGAAATCGTCGAGGTCGAGCACCGCAAGGCCGCAGAGACGATCGCGATCGCCTGATACCATGGCCTCGCCCACCAGTTCATGGAAATAGGCGCGGTTGGGCAGGCCGGTGAGGTTGTCGTAACGTGCCATGAAGCGGATCTTGTCTTCCGCCTCGACACGGGCGGTGACGTCCTCGAAGGTGATGACGCCCAGTTCCTGGCTGCCTTCGCGAGCCGAGAACTCGTAATGCTGGCCGTTGGCGAGGGAAACCAGCACCTTGCGGTCGCGGCCCTCGCGCAGGGCACGCGTCAGCTGGGCCTCGATGTAGCGGCAATCCTTGGGCGCCAGCATGCCGCCGGCGACACCGCGCATCAACAGACCATGGATCGACCGGCCGAGCAGCGCGTCGGGCGACTTGAGCGACATCAGATGCGCCGCCTCGGCATTGGCCACCGCGACGCGGCCGTCCGGGCCGAGCATGACAAGGCCGTGCGACATGGTGTTGAGCGCTCGGTTGAAGCGCTGGGCGATGCGATTGGCCTTTTTTTCCTCGGACAGGGCGGCGAAAAGCACCTCGCGGACCAGATCGGCGAAGCGCTTGATGGCAAAAAGAAATGGCGCCGAAAGCAGGCCGAGAATGAAGTGATAGGGATCGCCCCGCAGGATGAAGCCCAGCGAGATCGGCCAAGTCATGGTCATAATGAAGATCACGACCATCCTGGGCGAACCATAGTTGCGGCCAGCAATAGACGTGGCGGAGGCAAGCGTCACGCAGACGGCAGCTATTTCCGCGAATGGGTCATAGGCAAGATAGATGCCGACAAAGCAGAAGGCACCAAGCATGAAGCCATGCATCGAGCCGTACAGTATGTAGTCGTTCTCGCGGCGACGCGCCTCTTCCCAATTTTGAGGCGAAGGAGCGTGACGATATTTCCTGATGTTGCGAAGACGAAGGAAGGCGACGGCCAGCAGTCCGAGTGTGACCGCGAGATAGGCCGGATCCATGGTTTTCCAGTAAACCAGCACGACCAGCAGGGTTTGGGCAAAGAATCCTATCGAAAGCGTCAACCCGTCGCGAAACAAGGTTTCCACGAACGGAATGTAGACGTCGACCGGGATCTCGTTCTTCTTTATCAGATTCAACGCCTGAATCCCAACCCTGGGGAGCCAAGCAGTGCCACATCCGCCTTAAGAAAGATTTAGAGAGGCCCCGCCGCTCCTGCCGTCAAGCCGGGTGACGCAACGGAAAGCAAGGAAACTGTCGTTCAGGTAAACAAGGCGTATCGATCATTCCGCGGCCTGAAGTTTCGGCCGCGCCGGCGTACTCGATAGGCGTTTGAGCAGCCTTTGGCGTTCGCTCGAGGCCTTGTCGGCGCTGGCTCGACGGACGTGACCATAGCCGCGAATGAGGG
>NZ_RZOM01000756.1:0-3080 GCF_003999175.1 Mesorhizobium sp. M7A.F.Ca.ET.027.03.2.1
CACCTCGCCATTGGCGTCGGCCGCCATCTCATGCTGCCAGACCTGCTCGCTGAAGCCCAGTCGCGGCGCCGGCACGGTGCGGTAGCCGACCTTCTGCGCCTCGTAGCGTTCGCCTGCATGGCCAGCCCAGACGACGTCGCGGATCGGCGCCAGATAGCGCGAACCCTCGTCGAGCAAGGGGTGGCTGACATTGACGTGGTAAAAATACATGTGCGGCGTGCGATTGAAGCCATGGTTGACGACGCGGTCCGACAGCCGGATCTCGTTGCCGCCGACATCGGCCTCGATACGCCGGATCAGATGCAAGTCCTCGCCGAACACCGCCGATTGCTGAACGATGCCTTCGGCCCAAAGCACGCAGCGGTCGCCATCCCAGGCCTCGCCATAACCGGTCAGCCGCGCTGGAATGGTGCCGACGCGGCCATGCAGCGAATGGATCACGGTCTTCTTGCCCGGGTAGTTGTAGCTATCGGCAGGCACCTCTTCGCGGCCCAATATGTGGTCGAGGCCGCAGGTGACAAGCAGGCCGGAAAACGAGCGGGCCCAGGCCAGCCCGCCTTCCCCCCCATAATCGTGCAGGCCGGGATGACGAAAGCCGCTCGGCGAATGCCAACCGATCGCCTGTCCCCTATAGTCGCAATCGGCGATGTCGAGCGCCCGGTCGACCAGCGCGGTGAAGCGCAGGCCCGAGCCGGTGCGGAATTCCAGCATGCGGATGCCGCGTTCCACACCGTCGCCAAGCGTCATCAGCCGCACGCCGGCAAATTGCGACAGCATGCCCGAACGTTCCGACACCTGACGGCGCGAAAGCGTCTTGCCGTAAAGTTCTACCATGTGACGGCCAACTTCTTCACTTCGCTCTCGTCTCTTTCAGCAGGGCCGACATATCGGCGCCGGTGATGATGCTCTCCACGGTCAGGAGATCGGTATCGGCAACCGTCTGCTCGGCGACGATCTCGCCGCGGCGCATGACGATGATGCGGTCGGCGACCTGGAACACGTGGTGGATGTTGTGGGTGATCAAAAGCACGGAATGACCGGCGTCGCGCACCTCCTTGACGAAGCGCAGCACGCCATGGGTTTCCTCGACACCGAGATTGTTGGTCGGCTCGTCGAGGATGATGACCTTGGCGGCGAACTGCATGGCGCGAGAAATCGCAATCGACTGCCGCTCGCCACCCGACAGCGTCGAGACCAGCGCATCGGCGTCGAGTTTTTTCGAGATGCCGACGCGCTTCAACAGCGCCGACGCCGCATCGCGCAATTTGGCGAAATCGAGCGGCGCGAACACGCCCAGCCATTTCAGCTTGACCGGTTCGCGCCCAAGGAAAAGATTGCGCGCAATGCTGAGATCCGGCGCCAGAGACGTATCCTGGTGGATGGTCTCGATGCCGAGGTCCATGGCATCGCGCGTCGAGCGGATCGAGACCTTCTCGCCGCGCACATAGATGTCGCCACGGTCGATCGGAAACACACCGGAAATCGCCTTGATCAGCGTCGATTTGCCGGCGCCATTGTCTCCGAGCAAGGCCACCACCTCACCCTCCTTGAGAGCAAAGGACGCATTCTTCAGCGCCCGAACGCTGCCGAAGGATTTTTGCAGATTCTGCAGCCGGAGAACTTCCATCGTCAGCCCCTTGCGGCGTTCTTCTGCAGCAAAGCGTGCAGGATGAGCATGGCGAGGATGATGAGGCCGACGAAGATGTTGTAGGCGAGGCCCGGCACGCCGATCAGCACGATGCCGTTGCGGATCGCGCGCAGCATCAGCGCGCCGACGATGGTGCCGAGGATCGTGCCGCGTCCGCCGGTCAGCGCCGTGCCACCGACCACCACCATGGCGATCACTTCGAGCTCGTAGCCGGTGCCGGCCACCGGTGAGGCGGCCGAGATGCGGAAGGCGCTGATCATGCCGGCCAGTCCCGCAAGGACCGAAGTCAGGATGAACAGCCACACCTTGACGGCGTCCGCCGGCACGCCGCGCGCCACCGCCGCGTTCCGGTTGGAACCGATGGCGCTGATCCAGTTGCCGAGCTTGGCAGAGCGCAGCACGTAGATCGCCAGCAGCGAGAGACCGATGAACCACCACAGCGAGGTGTAGAACCGGAACGACCCGACATTGAAGCTGCCGGCCAGCAGCGTGACGAAAAAGCCTGGCTGGTCCCAGGATTTCAGCGGAAAGCCCTGCGTGATGTAGAGCGCTGCGCCGCGCACCACGAGCAGCATGGACAGCGTGACCAGGAAGGACGAAATGCCGATCTTGGTGACGATCAGCCCGTTGATGGCGCCGATGGCGATGCACAGCAGAAGCCCGGCCAGAAGCGCGATGCCGATATCGACGCCTCCGTTCTGCACCAGAAGCATGACGACGACCGGCGCCAGCCCGAACACGGCACCAACCGACAGGTCGAATTCGCCCGCCGTCAGAAGCAGCGTCATGCCGAGCGCGATAATGCCGAGCTCGGGCAGGAACGCCATCATGTTGGAGATGTTGAGCGGCGACAGGAAATTGGCATCGGCGATGGCGAACACCGCGAGCAGGACAATGAGGATGACGAGCGAGGAGAATTGCGGCGAGCGCATAAGGCTCGATCTGCGTTTCCCGACAGGCATTTCGTCTTCTGCGGCGATCATCATGACTGCTTGAACCATGCTTTGAAATGGTACCCGCGGCCTGCGCCGCGGGCACCGGTTTTCACTTCGTGTCGTAGAGTTTCAGGATCGGTTCGACGCTCGAGGCGTCGTAGAGGCTGAAAGTATGGATGTCGTAGCCGATCGGTTCGCCCGACGCGGCGAGCCCGAGCAGCGCCACCGGCATGAAGCCTTGCGCAGACGGGAACTGCCAGGCGGCCGCGTTGACGAAGCCGGACTTCACGGCTTCCGCGGTTTCCTTCGAATTGCCCCAGCCGACGACCGGGATCTTGCCGGCCGGCACGCCTGCGCCGTCGAACACCCGCTTGACGCTGGCCGCGACGGAATCGCCGAGCGCGATGATCGCCGGCGGATTGTTGGCCACCATGTAGTCGGTCATCTTGGCAATGATGCCGGCCGGGTCGGTGCCGCAATCGACCACATCATATTTG
>NZ_RZOM01000757.1:0-3074 GCF_003999175.1 Mesorhizobium sp. M7A.F.Ca.ET.027.03.2.1
GTGCGCAGCGCCTTCATGCGGCTGCAAGCGCTGCGGGCGCTCTGCCCAATGCCGAACGGCAGCGTCGAAGTGCCGGCAATATCGGCCGACCGGTTTTCGCAATTGACCGCGGTGCGGACTATCCTCGAAGGCTCGGCGACCGAGCTGGCGACAACACGCATCAACGGCAACAATCTGCGCACGATCCGACGCCACGCCACCGAACTGACATTGGCGGCTCGCAAGGGCGATATCGACGATTATCTGCGCAAGAACCACGACTTCAAATTCTCGATCTATCGCCATTGCGGCAACGAGCAGATGATCTTCCTGATCGAGACCGTATGGATGCAGGTCGGCCCGTTTCTCAGGAATCTCGCCACGGGGTTCGAGGATGACCTCGCCTCCATTCTCGACATTGACTTTCACGAGGAAGTCGTAGCGGCGATCGAGGCTCAGGATGGCGAGCGCGCCCGCGCCGCCATCGTGCGCGACATCGACGAAGGCGCCTCGCACATCCTGCAGCAGGCGAGATTTTCGAAGATGAGAAGCTAGAATCGCCGGGCGACAATTGTTCGATCGAAGGCCCAGCCATGTTGTCTCGGTGGCGAACCCAGAACGTCGAATGCCGGTAGTCGGTCAGGGCGAAATTGGCGATAGCAGAAGCCGCGCAAGCTGGCCGTCGATAGGAAAGTGGATTTGCGGCGTGGACAGCATATGGACTACCTCTTTCGTCCGGTCTTCTGCGAACTCGATATCATCTCGCATTTCAACAAGATCGGCCCATTCCTCGACGTCCTTCGCCTCGAGGTTCCCGGCTAGAAAGCGCAAGAGAACGCTTCGAATGTGATCGTAGGTCAGCGTGACCAGCGCAGTTGGATAGTCCCAGGGAAGCGGCGCCAAAAGCTTTTCAAGCTCTGCAACCGGCCGATCTAGCTCAACCAGTGAGCGGATAATAGAACGCCGTTCTTCATCTTTCCTGCTTTCGCCTTGGCGGCGCGGGCGCTTCGGGTGGTTATCAGTCACAATCGCCACACCTCGCCCGCTCTGACCCCAGCCTGTCAGCGGCCCCATGCCAACAATATGACACTCCGAGGGGATTGTTTGAAGGTTGAATTTCAAACTAACCCACAGTTTGAATGCCACTTGGCTTTCCGACCTCTTGCCTCTATGTTGCGATCGCAGATCGCGCAATTGGTTTTGAAATGCCTCCCGACATCCCAGCTAGTGACTTGAAAAAATAAGGAAAAGCGCTTGGCGACAGCCAAGTTTGTTTTCCTAAAACTCACAAGCTATTTTTATCAGGGACAGTGCAGCCGGTCAGGTTGCGGCACCTTCGAAAACCAGAGGTCATAAATTGAGCGATGCAATTGCGGACGTTTTGAACTGGCTTGATAGCAGGACCGACATCCAGAGCCTGAGAGCCGCGGTGTGCGACCTCAACGGCATCATGCGCGGCAAGCGCATTCCCGTCGAGCAGGCAAGAAAGGCGCTGGAAGGCAAGCTGCGCATGCCTTTTTCGCTGATCGGGCTCGATGTCTGGGGCGAGGACATCGAAGGCAACACACTGGTATTCTCGACCGGCGATGCCGACGGACTGTGCCAGTGGACGGGGCGCGGCATTCTGCCGGTGGCCTGGACGGCGCATCCGACGGCGCTTGTCCCGCTCTGGCTGGCCGACGAAAGCGGCGCGCCCTATCTCGGCGACCCGCGACGGGCGCTGGCCCGCATCCTCGATCGCTACAAGGCCTTGGGCCTGACCCCGGTCGCGGCAACGGAACTCGAATTCTACCTCGTCGATCCGCAGTCGCAGCGGCCGGTCGGACCGGTCTCGCCGGTGACCGGACGCCGCCTCGATTCCGACGCGGCGCTGTCGATCGACGAGATCGACGACTTCGAATCCTTCATCCATGACGTCTACGAGGCCTGCCGGACGCAAGGCATTCCCGTCGACACGGCCATCGCCGAGAACGGCGTCGGCCAGTTCGAAATCAATCTGAACCATGTCGCGGACGCCTTGCGGGCGGCTGACGATGCGGTGCTGTTCAAGCGCACGGTGAAGGGCATTGCGCGCAAGCACGGCTTTGCCGCCTGTTTCATGGCCAAGCCCTATGGCGACCGGGCAGGCAACGGCTTTCACGTTCATTTCAGCCTGCTCGACGGCGAAGGGCGCAACATCTTCGATGACGACACCGACCAGGGTTCTGAGACCATGCGCCATGCGGTCGGCGGCCTGCTTGCGGCAATGGCCGAAAGCACGCTGGTGTTCGCGCCGCACTTCAACTCCTACCGCAGGCTGCGCCCGAGATCCTATGCGCCGACCGCAGTCGCCTGGGGTTATGAGAACCGTATGGTGGCGATCCGCATTCCCGGCGGGCCAACCGGTGCGCGCCGCATCGAGCATCGCGTTTCGGGAGCCGACGCCAATCCCTATCTGGTGCTAGCGGCCATATTGGGCGCCGCACTGACGGGCATTGAAAGACAAATATCGCCAGGCGATCCGATCGGCACCGACGGCCAGGGACTCCCGCCGGCAAAGCTGCCGCCGGACTGGGCATCCGCGATCGCCGCCTTCGAGAGCGGGACGCATGTGGCGGAGATTTTTCCAGCCATCCTGCGCGACTCCTTCGTTGCCTGTAAACGCCAGGAATTGAACACGTTCGCGCTCAATGTCAGCGATTTCGAAATCGAGACATACCTCGAAAGTGTTTGAGGCCCGACGGCCCCAGCGGCATTGGTTCCGGCCGATTTTCGAGCAGCCGCAAAGCACTTGCAGTGGGGTCACTAACCGGGCATAAACATGATGGTTTTTATCATGTATTATGGTTGGGATCACAGGACTTGACCTTCGTTGCGCGCATGGAAAGCCGGATTGAGGGCTTTTCAGTCATTGGCGATCTGAAATGGCATGTCTGGGACGGCGTGGTCGCCGACCTCTGGGATGTCTCATGCGGTGACAAGGCCGAAGGCTATTACGTCTCTCCCGACCCCCGGCTGTTCGTCGCGCTCGATGTGGATGGCGACGGCGCTTTCTTCGTCGAAGGCGCCAAGGGCGAATTGCGCCGCCACGACCAGGCTTTTTCCATGGCCTACAT
>NZ_RZOM01000758.1:0-3072 GCF_003999175.1 Mesorhizobium sp. M7A.F.Ca.ET.027.03.2.1
GCACTACGCCGATGGGCCGCTTCATGTGCCTGGCGATCGCGATGAGCTTTTCCAGGTTTTCGAGAACCTCTTGGAAAACGCCTGCAAATACGGGCAGTCGGGTGGGCGCGTGGTTGTATCCATAGCCCATAGCGACGCCGGATCAGAACCGGGCATCGACGTGACGATCAGGGACTTTGGCCCTGGCATTCCCGAGGAGCACATTCCGCGCATTACCGAGCGCTTCTACCGCGTCGACGTCGAGACCAGCCGGACCCAGAAGGGTACCGGCCTCGGCCTGTCGATCGTCAAGCATATACTGACGCGCCACAACGCCCGGCTTTCGATCAAGTCCGAAGTCGGCAACGGCGCGGCATTCTCGGTTCATTTGCCGACTCACTGATATCGCCCTAATTCAAAAGGGACTGTTTCTTTTTTCTGTCATCCGGCTAGCGTATCAGCGGGGATTCGAGGAAACGACTCAAAATCAAAACACCCCGTGGGAAGGCATTTTGCCATGCAGTCCGTGCACATCGTCAGCGCTTATGACGAGGAGTTGAAATATCTGTCGAAGCGCATCGCCGCGATGGGAGGCCATGCCGAGCGCATGGTCGAGCAGGCGGTTACCGCTCTCGTCAATGCCGACCCAGGCCTTGCCCAGAAGGTCATCCGCGACGATACCGTACTGGACGAGGGCCAGCGCGAAATCGACGACAAGGCCATCATCATCATTGCCAAGCGTCAGCCGATGGCGGCGGATTTGCGCGAGATCGTCGGGACAATTCGCATCTCCGCCGACCTCGAACGGGTTGGCGATCTCGCCAAGAACGTTGCCAAGCGGGTGGTCGCCGTCACCGACGGACGCCAGCCGACCAGTCTGTTCCGCGGCCTCGAGGCCCTGTCCAACCTGGCGTTGACCCAGCTCAAGGAAGTGCTCGACGTCTACGCGTCTCGTTCGGTGGAGAAAATCGGCTTCGTGCGCGATCGTGACGACCAGATCGACGCCATGTACACATCGCTGTTTCGCGAATTGCTGACCTACATGATGGAAGATCCGCGCAACATCACGCCCTGCACGCATCTGCTGTTTTGTGCCAAGAACATCGAGCGTATCGGTGATCACGCCACCAACATCGCCGAGACCATCTATTACATCGTCACCGGCGATCAGTTGCCGGCTGAGCGGCCCAAGGGTGACAAGACCGACAAAATCAGTCTTTCCGAGACGCAGCCGGTGAAGTGAACGCGCCTCTCGAACCGTCACCCGATTTACGCTAAGCTTTCCGGGCTTTGCCTCTATCCTCGCCCGTGGATTTGCTCCGGGAGGTCGTGATGGAAAATGCTCGGAACCTGACCCCGGCGCCTGGGCCGATATCCGGCATTATCGCTTGCGGCGTCTACACGGCGGGGCGCCGCATCGCCGACATTCCCATCGAGGAAGCCGGCGAATGGGCAAAGAAATCCGGTCATGTCGTGTGGATCGGCCTTTTGGAGCCCGACCGTAACCTGTTGCTGCGCGTCCAGGCGCAGTTTCACCTGCATGAGTTGGCGATCGAGGATGCCGAGCACCCGCACCAGCGGCCGAAGATCGAGCAATATGGCGACGCCTTGTTCATCGTCGCTCGCACGGCGCAGTTGATCGACGGTCGGGTCACCTTCGGCGAGACCCATTTGTTCGTCGGCTCAGGCTACATCGTCAGCGTCAGGCACGGTCCTTCGACGTCCTATGCCGCCGTTCGTCAGCACTGGGAAAGCTGCCCGCACTCTCTGGCCAAGGGTGAGGATTTCGTCCTTTACGCCATTCTCGATTTCATCGTCGACAATTACATGCCGGTGCTCGAGCAGATCGAGGACGAAGTCGAGGCGATCGAGGACAAGGTTCTGCTGAAGCCGATGACCGCTCCCGACATCGAACGGCTCTATATGCTGCGCCGCGATCTCCTGCGCCTGCGCAATGCCGCGCTTCCGCTGGTCGAAGTCTGCCGACGGCTGACCAGCGCCGAGCTGCCGCAGATACATACCGCCATGCACCCGCTGTTCCGCGACGTGACCGACCACATCCGCACCGTCCAGGAGAAGATCGACAGCCTGCGCGAAGTGCTGGCGTTCGCTTTCGAGGCCAGCCTCCTGGTCGGCCAGAGTCAGGAAACGGCCAACACCAAGAAGCTCGCCTCATGGGCCGCCATCCTGGCGGTGCCGACTGCGCTCGCAGGCATCTACGGCATGAACTTCGACGGTATGCCGGAACTGAAGATGGAGTACGGCTACCCGGTGGTTCTGACCGCGATCGCGCTGATCTGCACGTTCCTCTACTGGCGGTTCAGGAAGAATGGGTGGCTGTGAAAGAGAGCGAATAGGGAGTAGCGAATAGCGAAGAGTAGCGAATAGCGAACACAAAAACGGCTTGCTTCCTGTGACGGAAGGCAAGCCATTTCTATTCGCTATTCGCTATTCGCTATTCGCTATTCGCTATTCGCTATTCGCTATTCGCTATTCGCTATTCGCTATTCGCTATTTGCTATTCGCTCAGCGACTCCGCCGCCGCTCCGATGCCGGCTGGAACGCCACGCGGGCGTGATATTTGCAGTAGGGTCCGGTTTCGGCGGCTTCGTTGCCGCAGAAATGGAAGTCCTCTGAAAGCGGGTCACCGTTCGGCCATTTGCAGGTTCGCTCGGTCAGCTCGACCAGCTGCAGATGCCGCGAGATCGGCAGCACGACATTCTCAACCGGACGGATGTAATGGCGTGCCACGGGTTCGGCGTCGAACTGCGTCTGCAAGGCGGTCGCGCCGATCGATGTCGTGACATGGCGTGCCGTGGTTGCAGCGCGTGATACCGATTTCTGGACGGTCGATCCTTGCGCTGCCTTCTTCTGGCGTGCCGGTGTGGCGGTCGAGCGTCCGCGGCCCGACAGTTTCAGCCGATGCACCTTCCCGATGACCGCGTTGCGGCTGACCCCTCCAAGCTGCGCAGCAATCTGGCTTGCGCTCAGACCCTCCGACCACAGTTTTCTCAAGAGTTCTACCCGCTCGTCAGTCCAGTTCATGAGACCGCGCTCCTCTAAGCGTGCGGCAATCGGAATCCTTCTCCCGAC
>NZ_RZOM01000759.1:0-3071 GCF_003999175.1 Mesorhizobium sp. M7A.F.Ca.ET.027.03.2.1
AAGCCGGCCAGCGCGTCTTCGGCGAGAACCGTGTGCAGGAGGCGCAAGCCAAATGGCCTGATCTGAAGGAAGCTTTTCCTGGCATCGAACTGCATCTGATCGGCCCGCTGCAATCCAACAAGGCTCGGGAAGCGGTGGCGCTGTTCGACGTCATCGAGACGGTCGATCGCGAGAAGATCGCCGCCGAACTCGCCAAAGAGATCGCCAAACAGGGCCGCGCGCCAAAACTCTATGTCCAGGTCAACACCGGCTCCGAGCCGCAGAAGGCCGGCATCGAGCCTCGCGACGCCGTCGCTTTCGTCACCCGCTGCCGCGACGTGCATGGCCTCGCCATCGAGGGCCTGATGTGCATCCCGCCGGCCGACGAGAATCCCGGCCCGCACTTCGCGCTGTTGGAAAAGCTCGGCAAGGAAGCCAACGTCGCCAAACTTTCGATGGGCATGTCCGGCGATTATGAGACCGCGGTCGCCTTCGGCGCCACCAGCGTCCGCGTCGGTTCGGCGATCTTCGGCAGCCGATAGTTCCGATGCACAGACCGGTCTCTAGTCGCTAAATTCCAACATATTCGATTGGCTGCAGGCCACCACACCTTCGTCATCCTAGGGCGGAGCGACGCGAAGCGGAGCGCAGACCCTAGGATCCATGCCGTGCCGACAAGGAAAATGCAGCGGTGCAGAATTCTGTTCCGCTGCATTCTTCGGCAGATGTCGCGGCATGGATCCTCGGGTCTGCGCTGCGTCGCTGCGCTCCTTGCTCCGCCCGTGGATGACGGCGAGAGAGATGTTTAGGCCAATCCCCGATGGTTTGCGATCTGCCGCCGAAAGAGGCTATAGATTCTCGCTGCCAATAGCTTCCAACCCATGTCGAGGAACTGGCGAACACATCTGTTCGAGCGGAAACCCTGCCTTGAACTGGCATCTTAAGGACGCGAAGAACAATCTGTCGAAACTCGTACGGCAGGCGCGGGAACAAGGGCCACAAACCATCACGGTGCGCGGAAAGCCAACTGCTGTCGTACTCTCCCCCGAGGACTACGACCGACTGGTCGGCGCAACACCTTCGCTTGCGGAATATCTTCTCTCAGGTCCCGTGTGGGATGACGACTTCGTCGAGGAGGTCAATCGCCGCCCGAAGACGAAGATCCGAGTTATAGACTTATAATCCGCATACTCATGCGAACCTCGTTCGGTGAATGCAGCGGGCGCTTTTCTGATGGCGGCATTAGCTGCGGTGAGGGGTTATAGGCCAACTCGGCGGGCTCGTTGAGCCAGCAATTGGAAACGAAACGTACCGTTCCTATTTGCTTTGCGTCATCACAAACTCTCTGGAGCCGCCACCATGCGTTACAACCAGCTTGGAAATACGGGGATGTTCGTCTCCGAACTGTGCCTCGGCACCATGACCTTCGGCGCCGCCGGTCAGAATGCCCAATGGGGCCTGATCGCCAGCCTCGACCAGAAGGGCGTCAATGAGATCGTCGCCCATTCGCTCGCCGCCGGCGTCAATTTTTTCGACACCGCCGACGTCTACTCCTTCGGCGAATCCGAGCGCCTGCTTGGCCAATCGCTCAGGGATCTCAAGGTCAACAGGCAGAATGTGGTCATCGCCACCAAGGCGCATGGCGCCATGGGCGACGGCCCGAACCAGCGCGGCTCGTCACGCGGCCACATCATGGACTCGGTCGATGCCAGCCTGAAGCGGCTGCAACTCGACCATATCGATCTCTATCAACTGCACGGCACCGACACCGTGACGCCGATTGACGAAACGCTGCGGGCGCTCGACGATCTCGTTGCCAGCGGCAAGGTTCGCTATGTCGGCGTCTCCAACTGGGCGGCATGGCGCATCGCCAAGGCGCTCGGCATCGCCGAGCGCAAGGGCTTTGCCCGTTTCGAGACCGTGCAATCTTACTATTCGATCGCCGGCCGCGATCTCGAGCGCGAGATCGTACCCTTGCTCAATGAGGAGAAGCTCGGCCTGATGGTGTGGTCGCCGATGGCCGGTGGCCTGCTCTCCGGCAAGTACGGCCCCGGTGCACCCGGCAATGGCGAAGGCCGCCGCGCGTCCTTCAACTTCCCGCCGGTCAACGAAGACCGCGCCTGGGCGGCCGTTGGCGTCATGCGCGAAATCGCCAAAAAGCATGATGTCAGCGTCGCCACGGTGGCGCTCGGCTATGTCCTGGCCAAGCCCTTCGTGATGAGCGCCATCATCGGCGCCAGCCGCATGGAGCAGCTGGAGCAGAACCTTGCAGCGACTGAAGTGAAGCTCGACAGCGACGATCTGCTTCGTCTCGACGAGGTCAGCGCCCTGCCGTCCGAATATCCCGGCTGGATGCTGGAGCGCCAGGCAGCGGGCCGCCGCCCGGCGCCGTTCACGCCGAAAGCATAAATATAGCCCACGCTGACATCCCGGGAGCCCGTGGCTCCCGGGATGTCAGCTCAGCCGAACGCTCTCGCCCAGAAAATCGAGGAAGGCGCGCACCCGCGCCGGCAGATGCCGGCCCTGGCCGACATAGACGGCGTGGGTGGGCTCCTCGTCGCCCGGATTGAATGCCTCCAGCAGCGACACCAGCCTGCCGGCAGCGATGTCGGCGGCGATATGCCAGCGGGCCAGCCGGGCGATGCCCGCGCCGGCCAGCGCCATCAGCCGCATCGCCTCGCCATCGCTGACCAGCGCGTTGCCGGTGATCGGAACCATGATGGCGCGGCCGTCCGCGTCGAGGAACGGCCAGCCATCGAGATGCCTGACGAACCCGAAGCCCATGCGGTTGTGCCCGTCGAGATCCGCTGGCGTCAGCGGCGTGCCGTGCGCCTCCAGATAGGAAGGTGCTGCAACTACGACCACCGGGCTTTGCCCGAGCTTGCGCGCCACCAGCCGTGACTCACTCAGCGGCCCGGCACGTATGGCGACATCGGCGCGTTCCGCCATCAGGTCGATGACGCTGTCGGTCAGCACCAGATCGACTGAGATCTCGGGGTAGCGTTCGAGGAACCGAGGCAGAAGCGGGATCAGCCGGTGCACCCCGAAGGGCACGTAGCTGTTGACGCGCAAGCGCCCGCGCGGTGAAGCAC
>NZ_RZOM01000075.1:0-10951 GCF_003999175.1 Mesorhizobium sp. M7A.F.Ca.ET.027.03.2.1
CACCTGCTCATGCCGGACTTCGCCGATTTCGCGCACCTGCATCGCGACATCGAGATGGAAATCCTGTCGTCCGGCGAGCTGGCAAATCTGACCAACCGAGACGCCGATGTCGCGATCCGCGTCGTCTACGACCGCAAAACCCTGCCGCTCAATCTTCACGGCCTGAAGGGACCGGAGGTGTTCGGCGGCATCTACATGTCCCGCGATCGCCTCGCCGCGTGGCGTGCGGGCGCGCCTGATCCCATCCGGTGGATCGTCATAAGCGTTCATGGAATTCCAGAGTGGGCCCGCGAGGGCGAGGTTCGCACCACAGGGGTGCCGTTCAGGACCACCGACGGCGAGGCGCAGATCGTTGCAGTACGGCAAGGGATCGGGATCACGACACTGCCGTGCTTCATCGGAGATGCCGACCCCCTGCTGGTGAGAGTTCCGGGCACCGATCTGCACATGTACGGAACGCTCTGGCTTCTCACCCAGGGTGAGACACGCAAGACCAAGCGCGTGCGGCTCTTCACCGAGTTCGTATCCCGCAGGCTCGCCGCCTACGCTCCGCTTCTCGCGGGGCTATCTGTATCGCACGACTGAAGCCGGCGGGTCGCCTGCGACGCTTGCGGTGGACAGGCGCCGGCAAGCGGACAGCGGCACCTATTGCGGTTGCAGATGCTCAGCCATGAAGTCGATGAACGCCTCGGTCTAAACCTGATCTGTCGACTGGCCGGCCAGAGAACATTGAACTGATCGGTCTCGTCGGGGGCCCGGCGATGTAGGAATGGGCGGCGACGGAGCAGGAGGTCTCGGAGCGGATGCCCCCTCCGAAGATCCCTCCGCTTCAGGGCACGTGACCAGTCGCTGATCTGACCTCAGGCCGAGCCATCGGATTGGTGCGCGGCGATTGCGGCGAGAAAAACCTGGCCGAACTCCTTCAGCTTTGCCGCCCCAACGCCATTCACTTCAGCGAAGGCGTCCAGGTCGTGCGGGCGGCGCTCGGCCATGTCGATCAGCGTGCGATCGGAGAACACCACATAGGCCGGCACCTGGCGCTCCTTGGCGAGGCGCAGGCGCAGGGATTTGAGCGCGGCCAGCAGTGACGCATCAATGCTTCCCATATCCGCGCCCGAACCCTCGGCCGCCCGCATCTTGCGCAAGGCGCGGCTGCGCACCTCGACGCGATAGTGGAACGGCATCTCGCCACGGCCAAGCGCATGGCCTTTTTCGGCGATAGCGAGGCCGCCATGACCGGCCGGATCCGGCATCAGGAACCCGCCTGCGACGAGCTGCCGGATCAGCGACAGCCAGAAATCCTTCTTGTGCGCCAGACCGCTGCCGAAACTCGTGAGCCTCTGGTGGTTCCTGGCAAGCACCTTCTCGGTTTCATGGCCGAGCAAGATGTCGATGACATGGCCGGCACCAAAACGCTCACCGCTCTGCGCGATCGCCGTCAGGATGATCCGCGCCTCCGCTCCGCCGTCGGCGCGCGGTGCCTGGTCGAGGCAGGTGTCGCAATTGCCGCAAGGCTGCGCTTCCTCGCCGAAATAGCCGAGCAGCACCTGGCGGCGGCACTGCGCCGTCTCGCAATAGCCGATCAGCGTGTCGAGCCGGCCATGCGAGCGCCTCTTGTGCTCGGGCGGCGCATCCTCGTCGTCGATGAACATCCGGCGCATCCGGATATCGCCAAGGCCGAACAGCATATGCGCCTCGGCGTCCCGCCCATCGCGGCCGGCGCGGCCGATCTCCTGGTAATAGGCCTCCAGGCTGCCCGGCATGTCGGTGTGGAAGACATAGGCGACGTCAGGCTTGTCGATGCCCATGCCGAAAGCGATGGTCGCCACCATGACGACGCCGGACAGGGTCATGAAGCTGTTCTGGTTAGCGTCACGCGCCTCCTTGCTCATGCCGGCATGATAGGCGAGCGCGGTGACGCCGTTCTTCTCGAGGAAGGCCGCCATCTCCTCCGTCTTCTTGCGCGACAGGCAGTAGACGATGCCGCTGCGGCCGGGATGGCGCTCGACGAAGCGCAGCAATTGCCGCTTGCTGTCCTGCTTGGCCTCGATGGCAAGCTTGATGTTCGGCCGGTCGAAGCCCAGCACCAGGGTCTCGACGCGCTCGGCAAACAGCCGGGCTTCGATATCGGTGCGCGTGCCTTCGTCCGCCGTTGCCGTCAGCGCGATGATCGGCACGTTGGGGAAGATGCCGCGCAGCCGCGACAAATCCTCGTATTCGCGCCGGAACGCCGGCCCCCATTGCGAGATGCAGTGCGCCTCGTCGACGGCGATCAGGCTGACATCGAGCCTGGCCAGCGCCTCGAGCATCCGCTCGGTCATCAGCCGCTCCGGCGCGAGATAGAGCAGGCGCGTCTGGCCCGAGGCGACGCGACGCCATGCGGCGATATTGGCATCGCGGTCGATCGAGGAATTGATCGTATCGGCAGCCACGCCGGCAAGCCGCAAGGCGGCGACCTGATCCTGCATCAGCGCCACCAACGGCGAAACGACAATGGTGAGCCCGCCCAGGACAAGTGCCGGGACCTGGTAGCAGAGCGATTTGCCCGCACCCGTCGGCATGACGGCCAGGACATGCCGCCCGGCCAGCAGCGCATCCATGACATCGGCCTGGCCGGGGCGGAAATCATCGAAGCCGAACACGTCCTTCAGCACGCGCCGCTTGGGATCTCGCTCGTCTGTCGCGAGGGCCGCCGCTGCCTGCATCACCGCGCGTCCACGGTCGGCGTGCTCATTGGCATGTCATAGCCGAACTCGGCGCAGAAACGCTGGACGCGGACGAGAAATGCCGGGGGCAGGCCGCCGAGATAAGTCCTGAACTCTTCATTCCTTTCCCATTTTCTCAACGATGCCAACCGGATCGGATTGTCCGGATCCTCGCTGAAACGAATGCGCGGTGTCAGTCCGAACGACTGCGCGATTTTGTCCTGCTGCGCATCGGGCACGCCGATCATGTCTTCGTAGCGGACAAAGAGTATCTGCCGGTGCGGTTGTGCATTCTTCAGCCGGGTCAGCGCGTCGTATTCGGCCAGCCAGCGATGCGGCGTGACGTGGAACCGACGCTCGTTGCGTGTTTGCGGATGCGAACTTGTCAGCGTGTCGAACGGATGGCGCACGCAATAGATCAAGCCGATGGAGGGAGGGAGCTTCGCCAGATGCGCAAAACCGCGCGCATCCCGCTTGACGACGAGGTTCGATTCCGGCCGGTCCAACATGTCCAGCATTGTGTATCGCGCTTCGGGCGGATGGACGAAAATGTCCTCGAAACACCTCATCAGCCGCTGTGTCAGCGTCGTGCCGCTGCGCGCGCAACCCGAAATGAAAATTCTGTTGGCGGGCGCCGCGCGTGCGTATGTGCGTTTTTGCATGCGCTGTTTCAGAGACAGCGGCACGAACCGCAGAAACTCCCGCACAACCCTTCGCGCAGCCGCTCCAAACGCAGCCTCAAGCCTGTAAGCGCCCTTCATCTGCAATTCCGCTGGGCCGCCCGGCGCGAAACGCGCCGCCTGGGGTCCATGGCCAAGATACTCGTCGCCGATATCAGCATCAGGCAGACACCGAACTGGAATTCCTGGATGGGGGAGGATGGGAAATCGGTCAAAACGACTCTCTGCATGGGCACCATGCCTTAGCGCAGCTGTCATCGTGCCACAACAGGAACAGGTCGCCCGCAGCCTGCGCCTTCCCTGGCGACACCTGCACTCGCGCTGGATTCCTTCACCCAGCAATGTAAGCTCGGCTCCGCTAGCCAGGGAGGATGCGATGCTGCAGACCAGACAGGATGTTCTCGGCGAGCGGTTCCACCTGCAGCGCGCCGCCTTCGAGGCGCAGCCTTTCCCCAACTTTGGCATCCGCAAGGATCGCCTGAAACGCCTGCTGGCGCTGACCGAGCGGCATGAAGCCGACATCTGCACCGCCATCGACACCGACTTCGGTGGCCGTTCGGCACACGAGACGCGTCTTGCGGAACTGTTCGTCGTGCGTGCCGGCATCCGCCACGCGCTGTCGCATGTCAGGGGCTGGATGCGCGAACGCCGCGTTGTCACCACCATGCCGTTCCTGCCCGGCCGAAATCGCCTCGTCCCGCAGCCGCTCGGCGTCGTCGGCATCGTGTCGCCCTGGAATTATCCTTTCCAGCTCGCTGTCGCGCCGGTCACGGCGGCACTCGCGGCCGGCAATCGCGTGCTCATAAAACCTTCCGAATTGACGCCGGCATTCTCAGTGCTGCTGGCCAAACTCGTTGCCGAGCATTTCGCACTCGATGAGCTCAGCGTCATCAGCGGCGATGCCGAGATGGGAAAGGCCTTCGTGTCGATGCCTTTCGATCATTTGCTGTTCACCGGCTCGACCGCGGTCGGACGCCAGGTCGCGATCGCCGCGGCCGCCAACCTGACCCCGGTCACGCTCGAACTCGGCGGCAAGTCGCCGGCAATCTTCGATCCGTCCTGCGATCTTGACGCGGCGGTATCCAGCATTGCCTATGGCAAGCTCTTGAATGCCGGGCAGACCTGCATCGCGCCGGATTATCTGCTGGTGCCGAAGGGGCAGGCAGGCACGGTCGCTGTCAAGCTCGCAACGGCGATCGCGAAGCTCTACCCGACCTTGCGCGACAACCCCGATTATACCGCCATCATCAGCGACCGGCACCACCAACGCCTGCGCGACATGATCACTGAAGCGCGTGACGCCGGCGCCGATGTCACCGAAATCAACCCGGCCGGCGAAGAGCTGGGTGCCAAAAGCCGGAAGCTGCTGCCGACCCTGGTCCGCAACGCCGGCGCAAACCTGCGGCTGATGCACGAGGAGATTTTTGGGCCGGTGCTGCCCATCGTAGAATACACCGGGATCGACGAAGCGATCGCGCATGTGAACGGGGCAGCCCGACCGCTGGCGCTCTACTGGTTCGGCCGCGACAGCGGCAATCGTCAACGCATCCTGCACGAGACTATTGCCGGCGGTGTCACCATCAACGACTGCATGCTGCATCTGGTACAGGAAAACCAGCCTTTCGGCGGGGTCGGCGCCAGCGGCATGGGCGCCTATCACGGCGAGTGGGGATTTCGGACGTTCAGCAAGGAGAAGCCGGTTTTCACACAGTCCCGGCTGAGCGCCGGAGCCTTGTTGCGCCCGCCCTACGGCAAGACGTTCGAGCGGCTCTTCAGCCTGCTCCGGCATATCACCTGACCGACGCAGCCACTGCCATAGCGAACACCCGGCGCGTTAAGCCTATGTTCACCATCATGCGGCAGGTTTCGCATCCTGCGGTCATGTCTTGAGTACCGCGGCGCCACAAGCGCCCAGGCAACAACCCGCGCCTCTTTTGAGGTGCGGGTCTTCCTGCTCGATCTCCTACCCTGAGCAATTCCAGGAAAAGTGTGAAGCGGTTTTCCCGGGAAAAGCGCATAGCGCTTTCCCTTGGGAATTGCGTCAAATCAAAGAGAAAGAAAATCGGCCCGGTGCGGCGTAAAGCTGTCGACCAGCCGCCCTGGTTCCAGCGCCTTGACGCCGTGCACCAGACCGGACGGCACGATGAAGCTGCCGCCCGTCCCAACGATCTCGCTCCGGCCGTCGATGGTCACCTCGAAGCGGCCTTCGGCGACGTAGCTTGCCTGGACATGCGGGTGCGAATGCAGGGCGCCGACGCCACCCTTGTCGAAGCCGAATTCGACCAGCATCAACTCATCGGTGTGCAGGAGGACGCGCCGCCTGTTGCCGTCCGGCGTTGTCGTCCAGGCGCCCTCGCCGGCTTGCGCGAAAATCTTTGCGGTCATCGTTGTCTCCTCAGAGCAATTCCAGGAAAAGTGTGAAACGGTTTTCCGTCCGGAATTGCGTTAAAACAATGAGATAGCGCGGTTCAGCGTTTCCGCTAAACGATGAACCTCGCTAGCGCGCCAGCCAGCCGCCATCCACCGGCACCACCGCCCCATGCATGTAGTTCGACGCCGGCGCCAGCAGGAAGACGGCGGCGTCGCCAATGTCGCCCGCCTCGCCCCAGCGGCCGGCCGGGATACGCGCCAGGATGGCGGCGCTGCGGTCGGGATCGGCGCGCAGCGCCTGCGTGTTGTTGGTCTCGATATAGCCCGGCGCGATGGCGTTGACGTTGATGCCTTTTTGCGCCCATTCGCAGGCGAGCAGACGCGTGATGCCGAGCACACCGTGCTTCGAGGCAGTGTAGGACGCAACGCGGATGCCACCCTGGAAGCTCAGCACGGAGGCAATGTTGACGATCTTGCCTTTCCGCTCAGCGGCCAAGGCACGCCTTGCAAAGCTTTGGCAGAGCAAAAAAACCGTTTTCAGATTGACGTCCATGACGTCGTCCCAATCGGCCTCGCTGAGATCGACGGCATCGGCGCGGCGGATGATGCCGGCATTGTTGACCAGCCCGTCGAGCGGACCGCTTTCGTCCCAGATCCGGTCGTGCAACGGGCCGGCGGCCGAAATGTCGGCAAGGTCGGCGCTGACCGCCTCGAATTGCCCTCCCAGCGCGGCGACCTTGTCTGCCGTATCGTCCATCGACGAGCGGCCGACGCCGACCACCGCGCCCCCGGCGCGTGCGATCGATACGGCGATGCCCTGGCCGATGCCGGTGTTGGCGCCGGTGACCAGAATACGTTTTCCGGCAAGGCTGAAGGGGTCGCTCACCGCAGATCGCCCAACGCCACCGGGTCGACATCGGTATAGTCGACATTGTCGCCGGCCATCGCCCAGATGAAAGCATAATTGGAAGTGCCGGCGCCGGAGTGGATCGACCATCCCGGCGACAGCACCGCCTCCTCATTGCCCATGACGATATGGCGCGTCTCGTCCGGCTCGCCCATGAAGTGGAAGACGCGTGCCGTCTCGGCCAGGTCGAAATAGAGATAGGCCTCCATGCGCCGGTCATGCACATGGCACGGCATGGTGTTCCACACCGAGCCCGGCGCCAGCTGAGTCATGCCGACCACCAGCTGGCAGGTTTTCACGCCCTCGGCATGGATGAACTGGAAGATCGAACGCTCGTTGCAGGCATCCTTGCTGCCGAGATCGAGGCGCTTGGCGTCGCCGATGCGGATCAGCCGGCTGGGCCAGGCCTGATGCGCCGGCGCGCTGAGCAGATAGAATTTTGCCGGCGCGGCTATGTCAGCAGAGGCGAACGACACATCAGCGGTGCCCATGCCGAGATAGAGCATGTCGCGCGCCTGCAATTCGAAGGGCTGGCCGCCGGCGTTGATGACACCCGCACCACCGATGTTGACGGCGATCAGCTCGCGACGGTCGAGAAAGTTCTTGGTGCCGGTCGGCTTGATCGCTTCCAGTTGAAGCGGTGCGCCAGTCGGCACGGCGCCGCCGACGATCATGCGGTCGTAATGTGTGTAGGTCAGGCTGATGCGGCCGGGCTGGAATAGGCCGTCAATGTGAAAGTTGTGGCGCAGCTCATCGGTTCCCATCGCCGCGGCGGCGACCGGGTCGATGGCAAAGCGGGATGTATAGTCGGTGTGGCTCTGGTTCATTTCAATCCTGACTTGAGATGGGTCATTCGCCGGCGGCGGCCTTGACCGAACTGGAATAAAAAGCCTGACGCGCATGCAGGCGTTCGCGGTAACGCTGCTGGCTGGCGGTGAGGTGCGCGCGCATCGCCTCTCGCGCGGCCTCGGCATCGCCTGAGGTGATGGCGTTGAGGATCACCAGGTGCTCGCGCTGCAGTCCGCGCTGGTAGCTATCGGATTGCGCCAGTTCGGTGGACCAGGGCGAAGTCACGTCGCACGGGATGGCGCGCCGGCCGAGCACGTCGAGCATCTCGACATAGAACGGGTTGCTGGTGGCGCTGGCGATGGCGCGATGGAAGGCGAGGTCGGCCGGACCGGTCGGCTCGCTGGCAAGCAGCAGCCGCTCGAATTCGAAGAAGGCTTCCTGGATCGCCGCCTCCTGCGCGGCATTGCGGCGGACGGCGGCGATCCCGGCCGATTCAATCTCGATGGCCAGCCGCACTTCGAGCACGTTGAGCGCGATCGAATCCTTGCTGCCCATGTCGGCGGCCAGCGCGCCGAACATTGTCGAGATGTGCTCTGTGACGAAGACGCCGGCGCCCTGGCGCGGTTCGACCAGCCCGTCGGCGGCAAGCTTGGCCAGCGCCTCGCGGATGACGGTGCGGCTGACGCCGAAGGTTTCGGTCAGTTGGCCTTCGGTCGGCAATTTATGGCCGGGCAGGATCTCACCCGCCTGCAACTGCTTGCGGATCGTCGTGACCACTGTCTCCGACAGTTTGGGTTTTCTCTCGACCCTGAGGTCGGTTGCGGTGTCCGATGCCATGTCGCCCCTATTTGAAGACGCTCGGTAGCCAGAGCGAAATGGCCGGAATGTAAGTGACGAGCCCCAGTACCACGAGCCCGGCCCCATAGAACGGCCAGATCGAGCGCATCGCCTCCCAGACGGATATCTTGCCCACTGCGCACGCCACGAACTGCACAGCGCCCACCGGCGGCGTATTCAGCCCGATGCCGAAGTTGAGGATCATGATAACGCCAAAATGTACCGGGTCGACGCCGTAGGCTTGCGCCACGGGCAGGAAGATCGGCGTACAGATGATGATCGTCGGCCCCATGTCCATGAAGGTGCCGAGGAACAGCATCAAGACGTTGAGCAGGAGAAGCACGACCAGCGGATCGTCCGAGATCGCGTTCATGGAGGCTATGAGCGCTGCCGGCACTTTCAGGAAGGCCATCAACCACGAGAACGCCGCCGCCATGCCGATGATGAGCAGCACCATGGCCGTGGTGCGCACGGCACCATGGGTGGCATGAACGAAACCTTCCCAAGTCATCTGCCGGTAAACGAAGACAGTGACGAGCAACGCATAGATGACCGCGACGCAGGAACTCTCGGTCGCCGTGAAAACGCCCGATCGTACGCCACCGAAGATGATCGCGATCAGCAGCAGGCCGGGCACCGCGACAGCGAAGAGATGCGCGACGGCGGTGAAGCCCGGAAACGGCTCGGTCGGATAGCCGCGGGAGCGCGCCACGAAATAGGCGGTGATCATCAGCGACAGGGCCAACAGCAGGCCCGGAATGATGCCGGCCGTGAACAGGTCGGCGATGGAGATCTTTCCACCTGCCGAGATCGAGTAGATGATCATGTTGTGCGACGGCGGCAGGAGCAGCGCGATCAGCGCCGCCATCGACGTGACGTTGACGGCGTAATCCGCTCCATATCCACGCGCTTTCATCTGCGGGATCATCAAGCCGCCGACCGCCGCTGCCTCGGCCACCGCGGAGCCGGAAATGCCGCCGAACAGTGTAGCGGTCGCAATGTTGACCTGCCCGAGGCCGCCGCGCAAATGGCCAACGAGCGAGCCGGCGAAGGCAACGATCTTGCTGGCGATGCCGCCGCGCACCATCAAGTCGCCGGCATAGATGAAGAAGGGAATGGCCAGCAGCGAAAAGACGCTCATGCCGGAATTCAGGCGCTGGAACACGATGAGCGGCGGCAGGCCCATATAGAGGACGGTGGCAAAGCTTGCGACGCCGAGGCAGAAAGCGATCGGCGTGCCGATAAGCATCAGAAGGGTGAAGACGCCAAAGAGGATCCAGAGTTCCATGCCGTCAGACCTTCACGTTCGCCGTGTCGAGTTCGGTTGCGACTTCCGCCGGCGGCAGTTCATCGAGCACATCGTCGATCGGCGCACCGTAGAGGCGAAGCACGATGCGCTCCAGCGTGAAGAGCACGACGAGCACGCCTCCCGCGACCAGCGGGACGTAGTCCCAGCCCCCCGATATGCCGAGCGACGGCAAGGTAGCGCCCCAGGTCAATGCGACCAGTTGGCTACCATACCAGATCATACCGATGCCGAAGGCGAGCGCGACGAGGTCCGAGATCATCCGCAGCCAACGCTTGCCGCCTTTGGGCAGTACGTAGAGCAGGACGTCGAAGCCGAGGTGATAGTTCTCGCGCACGCCGACGGCAGCGCCGAGGAAAATGAACCAGCTCATCAGCATCACCGAGCCCTGCTCGGTCCAGCTTGGCGAGCGGTTCAGGACATAACGACCGAACACCTGCCAGGCGACGAAGGCGGTCATCAGCACCAGCCCGATGCCTGCGACCCATAGCGCCGCTGTGCTGACGCGCGACATCATGCGCGCGACGCCGGCCAGGGGCGGCCTGTGTTCTGGGCTGGAGGTCACCGGTTCTCTCCGCAAGAGGATGGCGGCGCGGAATGCCCGCGCCGTCGCTTGATCACTGCACGGCCTTGATGGCTTCGACCATGGCCTTCAGCTTGTCGTCCTTGACGTGCTTCTCGTAGACCGGACCCATGGCGTCGATGAAGGGCTGCTTGTCCGGCGTCGTGATCTGCGAACCGGCCGCCTCGACCTTGGCGCGCGATTCCTTGACCTTGGCGGTCCACAGCTCGCGCTGCCTGGCGACGCTCTCCTTGGCGGCCGCCTTGAAGATCGCCTGATCCTCCGGCGTCAGCTTGTCCCAGCTCGACTTCGCCATGACGAAGGCTTCCGGCACCATAGTGTGCTCGTCGAGCGAATAGAACTTGGCGACTTCCGCATGCTTGGCGGTGTCGTAGCTCGGAAAATTGTTTTCCGCGCCGTCGATGACTCCGGTCTCGATCGCCGAATACACCTCGCCATACGGCATCGGCGTCGCGTTGGCGCCGAGTGCCGCCACCATGTCGACGAAGATGTCGGACTGGATGACGCGGAACTTCATGCCGGACAGATCGGCTAATGAGTTGATCGGTTTCTTCGAATTGTAGAAGGAGCGCGCGCCACTGTCATAAAAGGCGAGCAGCACCAGCCCGACCTGTTCGAACGCCGCCGCGATCTGGTCGCCGACCGCCCCGTCCATGACCTTGTGCATATGGTCTTCCGAGCGGAAGATGTAGGGCAGCGAGGGCACCGTGGTTTCGGGAATGAGCCCGTTGAACGGCGCCATCGAGATGCGGTTGAGGTCGATCACGCCGGTGC
>NZ_RZOM01000760.1:0-3070 GCF_003999175.1 Mesorhizobium sp. M7A.F.Ca.ET.027.03.2.1
CGCGAGCGCACCGGGCGCGCGTGCGGGTGGCGCGGCGCAAACGCGGTTTCAACGCCGCTCGCAACGAGATCGCACAACACGGCGTCGTCGGCGGCACTGCCCAGCCATCCGACGAACCCGGCGCTTCCGCCGAGCCGCGCGACGGCGGCAAGTGCCGTCGCGACATTTCCCCCGAAAGCTCGGGCACTTTGCAGAACCTTCCCCTTGCCCGCCGACAACGGCTGATCGACATAGACGATGTCGTCGATCGCAATAGCTCCGAAGCCGAGGATTGAAGGGACGGCGGGCATGGTTCAGGCACCCGCCTTCGCCAGGGCGTCTTGCGCCGAAAGGCCGTCATGGATGACGCCCCGAAAGGCGATCGCTGCCTTTTCCGGATCGCCGTGCCCCCAGAGATTGCGGCCCACCACGGCACCGCGCGCGCCGGCACGGATGGCGTCCGCCGTCTGCTGAAGGGCGCCGAGCAGCGTGTCGGTCTTCGGACCGCCGGCGATCACAACCGGCACCGGGCAGGTCCGAACGGTCTCTCGGAACGACTCGAAATCGCCCGTGTAACCGATCTTGATCACATCGACGCCGGACTCGTAGCCGATGCGTGCCGCATAGGCGATCTCGTCGGGGGTGAAGACGATTTTTGCCCCGTCGGTGAAATCGCGAGGGTAGATATGCGCCACCACCGGCATGCCGTAACGGGCCGCCGCGTTCACCGAATCGGTCAGCCAGCGTATGTATTTGCCCTCGGTCGCGCCGCGCACCGGAATGGCCACGGCCAACGCATCGGCGCCAGCGCGCACCGCATCCTCGGGCGTTGCAATCAGTTCACTGATGCGATCGTCCGGGGTGAAGCAGCCGGCCTGGATCACCAGGCAAGCCTTGCCCGCGTATTGCGGCCACAGATGGCGCGCGGTGCCGGGCTGGATGCTGACGTAGTCGGGTTTGCCTACCATGACGCGTGCAAGGGCGCCCGGCAGATCGGCAAGACCTCCTTTGCGCACGTCGCCATAGCCGACAAAGTGGTCGACCGCGCCGCCAAAAAGATTCCCCGATGGATGTGAGAAGAGGCGCGCCAGGCGCACCTTGGTTCCGAGGCTCATGAGTCCAAAATTCTCCAATCGATTGATTTCAAAATCCTGCACCCAGTGTTTGCGAAAGAAAAGACAAATGCAATCTTCCGAAAGCTTTCGAATTCGCATATTTTTGGTAGAGTGAACCGAGGCCAGGGTGATTGCTTGGCGGATGGAGGCAAGGACAGGGCAATGTTGTCAGAGCAGAGACGCCAATCGATCCTGGGTGAAGTGCAACGCAGCGGACAGGTCCGCATCAAGGACCTGTCAGACGATTTTGGCGTATCGGAAGTCACGGTGCGCTCTGACCTCGAGATACTGGACCGTAAGGGACTGCTGACCAAGACCCGCGGAGGCGCGGTGACCCGGACCACGGATTCGACCACGGCCGCGTTCGCCCGGCGGATGCAAACGAACCTCGATGCAAAGAAACGCATTGCCCGGGCAGCGGTAGAACTGTTCGAGGACAACCAATCGGTCATCTTCGACGGCGGCTCGACATTGATGCAGGTTGCCATGCTGTTACCGCCGCTCAGCAATGTCGTGGTCGCGGCCACGGCGATGAATATCGTGCAGCATCTGATGCATCGGCCCGGGCTCGACGTTCACATGATCGGCGGCCGGGTCTATCCAGACACGGTGAGCACACTGATCACCGATGCCGACACGGCTCTCGGCGGCTTGGTAGCGCATCAGGTCTTTGTTGGAGCGCATGCGATTGACTCGTCACTGGATGTGGTCGACGTGAACGAAGACATGGCGCGAACGAAGCGAAACCTCGTGCGCATGGCCCGGCGCGTTGTCCTCCTTGCGGATTCGAGCAAATGGGGCGTCAGCGGGACCTCCAAGGCCTTTTCGCTGTCGAGCGTCGATGTCGTGATCACCGACGATGGCCTGTCGGGTCCGATACGCAGCCAGCTTGATAGGACCGGGGCCAAGGTGATCTATGCCTGACCCCGTCGCGGTCCCTGGCTGCGGCGGAAATATCCGATGCGCGCATGAGCCACGGAATCCGCATCGGCGGCCGTTCTTTCGGTCATTTTCTCCTCCCAGGACTGGCAGCCTCCCGATATCGCACCAGCATTTTCGCATGTTGTATAAAAATTTTACGCGCGTCAATATTTAAAATGTTGTATAGCCTTTTGCGAATGCGATCCGCCTAACGGCTGAGCGGATCCGGCAGGCCATGAGCGCATGGGGAGGCAGGATCGAAAATGCACGGGACATCAAAGACCAAACTCGGGATCGGCGTCATCGGATGCGGCAACATCTCGATGACTTACCTGCGCAACGCCGGGCTTTTTGGCGGGATCGAATTGCGCGCCTGTGCCGATATTTCGGCCGACATGGCGGCGGTGCGGGCGAAGGAATATGGCATCCAGGCACTCGGCGTCGATGCGCTGCTGGCCGACCCGGAGATCGATCTTGTCCTCAACCTGACCATTCCGGCGGCGCATTTCGACATTTCGTTTGCCGCGCTTTCGGCCGGCAAGCACGTCTTCACCGAAAAGCCGCTCGCCACCTCGGCCGCCGACGGACAACGCCTGGTCAACGAGGCCCGGTCGCGCGGCCTGCTGCTCGGCTCGGCGCCCGACACGTTCCTCGGTGCTGCCGGGCGCCGTGCGCGCCGGTTGATGGATGACGGCGCCATCGGCCGTCCGGTCACCGGCACCGCCTTCATGATGGGCCGCGGCATGGAGCACTGGCACCCCAACCCGCAATTCTACTACCAGCCAGGCGGTGGCCCCGTGTTCGACATGGGTCCGTACTATCTGACCATGCTGGTCAATCTGCTCGGCCCGGTCGAGCGTGTCATGGCGATGGCGACGCGCGGCCAGGAAGAAAGGCTGATATCAGCCGAAGGGCCATTCAAGAACACCACATTCAAGGTCGGCACGCCGACCAATGTGCTGTCGCTGCTCGAGTTCCGCTCCGGCGCGACCGTCACCTTCGGCGCCTCGTGGGACGTCTTTCGCCACTCCAACCATCCGATCGAACTGCACGGC
>NZ_RZOM01000761.1:0-3068 GCF_003999175.1 Mesorhizobium sp. M7A.F.Ca.ET.027.03.2.1
GCCGGTCGAGGCCAGGAACTGCGCCAGCCGTTCGCCGAGCGTGGCGCCGGAAAAGGCGCCGGAGAGGACGCCGACCAGGGTGATGCCGATCTGCACCGAGGACAGGAACTTGCCGGGATTGGAACCCAACTCGAGCGCGCGGCCGGCGCCATTGATGCCGCGGTCGATCATCGCTTTCAGGCGGGCCGGTCGCGACGAGACGATGGCAAGTTCGGACATCGACAGAAGGCCGTTCACACAGATGAGGACGACCACGATAGCGATTTCTACGTATAACATGAGCGGTCAATAGCATTGCGGCGCGGTCTTCGAAAATAGTCCGACGTGATTTTTGAGAAATGACCGGCATTTCGGTCACGCGGCATCCCAGGGCGGCGTCGAAAAATGTTCGACGAGGGCGTCGACGACAACCCGTACCTTTGGCGTGAGCGCGCGCGTTACCGGCCAGACGGCATGCACGACGATGTTCTCGACCAGGCAGTCCGACAGCACCATTTCGAGATCGCCGCTTTTGAGGCTGTCGGCGGCCAGCCATGTCGGCAGGAAGGCGATGCCGCAGCCGGCGAGCGCTGCATCCAGCATCGGTTCGCCATGGCCGAGAACGAGTCGCGCCTTGGGCATGAAGGTTGCGAGATGGCCGTCGGAATGCCTGATCACCCAGGGCCGGACGATGCCCTCGCGACCGTAGCCAATGACGCTGTGATCGGCGAGATCCTCGACCGATTGCGGTCGGCCATGCCTGTCGAGATAGTCGGGAGCCGCGCATATGGCCGAGCGCTGGGCGTAGAGGCGCCTGGCCGCAAGCGACAGGCTGTCGTCGAGTTCGCCCATGCGGATCGCCAGGTCGATGCCCTCCTCGATCAGGTCGACGCGGCGGTCATTGAAGGAGACTTCCACCGTCAGGTCCGGAAATTTCCTCGAAATCTCGAACAGCACGGGCGCGACGCAGCGTCGGCCGAAGGCCAGCGGCACGTCGATCCGAAGCCGGCCAGACGGGACCTGACGGCGCGAGGCAAGCAGCGACTGTGCGGCTTCGATCTCGGCAAGGGCCCGGACGCAGGCTTCATAATAGCTGACGCCTTCGCTGGTCGGGCTGAGGCTGCGGGTGGTGCGGTTCAGCAAGCGAACGCCGAGTCTCTGCTCCAGCTGCGCGATCGATTTGCCGATCGCCGACTTCGTCACATGCAGCCGCTCGCCGGCTCTGGTGAAGCTGCCGGCCTCCACCGCCTGTACAAACGCGACGATGCCTTGCAGGTCGGCCGTTTCCATGGCGATTTCCTATTGTCGACTTTTGACCCGCAATCAGTGTCAAATTATACCACACCGAAGCACTATTTTCTATAGTCGAAAGGCATAAATGTCTCGCCTGGCATCAACGCACGGAGCGCGACACGACATGAGCACCCCAATCAACAGATCCTGGCAGATGAGCGGTTTTGGCCTGTCGAGGCTAAGCCAGGTGGAAGGCAAGGTGCCCGGGCCAGGGCCGCACGATTTGCTGGTGCGGACCAAGGCCGTGTCGCTCAACTACAAGGATAAGATGATCGTAGACGGCGTGCTGATCCCCGACCTTGCCTTTCCCTTCGTGCCGACATCCGACGCGGTGGGTGAAGTGGTGGCCGTCGGCAGTGCGGTCAGCCGCTTTCAGGTCGGCCAGCGCGTGCTCGGCCAGGTGATCGCCGATTGGCCGGATGGCGACGCACCGCCGGTGCTGCATAAGCACACGCTGGGCTCGTCGCTGTCGGGAATGCTTTCCGACCATGTCATCTTCGGCGAGGACGCCGCGGTGCTGGCGCCGCCATCGCTCGGCGACATCGAGGCCGCGACATTGCCGATCGCGGCGCTGACAGCCTGGTTCGCCATGGCGGAAGCGACCAGACCGGTGCCGGGCCAGACCATTCTGATCCAGGGCACCGGCGGCGTGTCGCTGTTTGCGCTGCAGTTCGCCACCGCGTTCGGCCTGCGCGCCATCGTCACCTCAAGCAGCGATGAAAAGCTTGAGCGGGCGAGAAAGCTCGGCGCCTGGCAAGGGATCAACTACCGCACGCAACCGGCCTGGGATGAGGCCGTGCGTGAGCTGACGAATGGGCTGGGCGTCAACCACGTGCTGGAAATGGTCGGCGGCGATAATGCACGGCGATCGCTGAATGCGCTTGCCGCCGACGGTCGGCTGTCGATCATCGGCCTGTTGGGCGCGATGGAGCTCAGCTTCCCTATCATGCCCTTCATGCGCAACCGCATCACCGTGCAGGGCCTGTCGGTTGGCCATCGCCGCGCCTTCGAACGTATGAATCAGGCGATCGAGGCGCTGGCGATCAAGCCGGTCATCGACAAGCTCTTTGGCTTCGACGAGGTGCCGCAAGCCTTGCAGCATCTGGAGAAAGGGCCGTTCGGCAAGATCGTGATCACCACGAACTGACTTTTGCGATGGTCAGGGCAACTGCTTCAACACGCCGACAATTGCCTCGCCATCCGTGAAATAGGGATCGCCGCCGCCATTGCGTCCCGTACTGGTGGCGCCGACGCCCGATATATCGCTGGTCGAGATCAGCGTGCCGGCGGTGGCCAGGTCGCGCATCAGGAAATCGCGCTCGGCGTCGATGTCGGGGCCGATATGGTGGGTGACGGCGCCGGTGTCGTGGCTGAGGCCGACGCCGCGATCGAAGCTGGCCGAGCCCAGCCACAGCGGCCGGCCATCGTCGCCGCTTGCATCGGTCTGCCAGAAGCGGACATGATGCCGGCGGTCGGCGCTGAGGCCCTCCGGCTTCTCGAAGGCGAGATCCTGGGCGCGGCCATCGAACAGCAGCCTGCTGACCGGCGCATCGGGGTAGGGGTGGTCGAACAGCACGCTTTCACCAATCTCGATCGCGGTCTTCAGGGTCACGGCGTCGGCGGTGTCCCAGCCGGCGACGGCGAAGGCGTGCACTACTTCCTTTCGCGTACCGACAAGACCGACATTGATGGGATCGCCCGGAATGCCTTGTGGCGTGTGCGTCACCATCTCGAAGCTGTGCTTGCGAAAGCCGCGATCGCGGAACGTCCAGAATTCCGGTGCGGCGAAATAGGCG
>NZ_RZOM01000762.1:0-3054 GCF_003999175.1 Mesorhizobium sp. M7A.F.Ca.ET.027.03.2.1
GCGCCGCTGTGGCGCCGGGCGTCATCAAGGTCGCCGGCGACCGCAAGCTCATCCAGCACCTTGAAGGCGGCATTATCGCCGAGCTGAACGCTGCCAACGGTGATATCGTCAAGGCGGGCAAGATCCTCGTCCGGCTCGACGACACACAGGCTAAGGCGCAGCTCGACCTGATCCAGAACCGGATAGCGACGCGTGAGGCGCTGGCCGCGCGCCTCAGGGCCGAGCGTGACGGCAAGGCCGAGATCGCGTTTGATGCGGCACTGCTCGCAAACCCTGCCACCGCCGTGAAGGACGCGGTGGCAGCACAGCGCGACGTGTTCGCGGCAAAGCACCACAATTTGACGGACGAGCGGGAAATTCTCGGCCAGCGCCACAACCAGGTCGAGGAAGAGATAACGGGGCTGGAGCAGCTTGTCGTCACGGAAGACAAGCAGATCGAGGCAATCGAGGGTGAAAGCAAAGACCTTGAGGGTCTGCTCAAGAAAGGGCTGACCACCCGCGAACGGAACCTGTCGCTCAGACGCCAGCAGCGGGAGATCGAGGGCGAGCGCGCCACCAATGTCGCGGCAATCGCCCGTGCCGGAAGCGCCATGGCCGAGATCGACATGCAGATCCTGAACCTCAACACAGTGCGCCTGAACGAGGCCGTCGACGAGTTGAGCAAAGTCGAGGCGGAGCTGTTTGACCTCGGACAGCAGGAGCGTTCCGCCAGGGACGTGCTTAGCCGTACCAACGTCGTCGCGCCGGTTGACGGCATCGTCATGGAGCTGAAGGTCCATACCGCGGGCGGTGTCGTGAAACCCGGTGAGACATTGATGACGATCGTACCGCTCGGACAACAACTCGTAGTCGAGGCTATGGTCAAGCCGGAGGATGTCGAGACGATCGCACCCGGACAGCCCGCGCGCGTCAGCTTCCCGGCCTTCGCCCGCTACAACCTGCCGCCGCTCGAGGGCGTCGTGGAGATCGTGTCGGCTGACCGCATGGTTGAGGAACGCAGCGGCGCACCTTATTTCGCCGCGACGGTTGTGATCGACAAAAGCGAACTCGGCAAGCTGGAGGGCCGCAAGCTGCTGCCCGGCATGTCGAGCGAGACGATGATCCGGACGGGGGCTCGCACCGTGCTCTCTTATCTCGCCGAGCCGATCACGCAGAACTTCCGCCGGGCCATGCGGGAAAAATAGCCGTAGGCCGCTGAACCGGATTCAGGAAAGCAGCATTCGCCCGGCCGTGATCGCCAGGAAGAACGCAAAGGCAAGTTTCAGGTAGCGCGGGTTGAGCGCGTGGGCGAGCCTTGCGCCCAGAGGTGCGAACAGAAAGCTCACGGGCGCTATGATGGCAACCGCCGGCAGGCTGACGTAACCCAGGCTGAGCGGAGGCCTGCCTGCAATTGCGAGACCCGACCAGATGAAGCCGGCCACCGCCGGCAGCGCGATAAGCAGGCCAAGCGCCGACGATGTGCCGACGGCCCGGTGCACCGGAAAGGAGAAGCTGGAAAGCGTCGGCACCGACAGTGTGCCGCCGCCAATTCCCATGAGCGAAGAGACAAAGCCGATCACAGCAGCGATCGCACGGTTGATCCAGCCGCTTTTCGGCAGGTGATCGGAGATCACAAGGTGCTTCGGCAACGCCATGTTGACGGCCACCAGCAGGCCGACGACGCCGAAGACCAGCCGCAAGCCGGCGCCCGGGATGAATTTCGACATGATGCCGCCGATGAGGGCACTGACGAAAATGGCCGGTCCCCACAGAGTGAGCAGTGCCCGGTCGACATTGCCGCGCCTGTTGTGCGACCGCATCGACGAGATCGAGGTGGGGATGATGACCGCAAGCGACGTCGCGACAGCCAGATGGCTGATCACAGCAGGCGAAAAATGGAACAGGCTAAGCACCCAGAACAGCACCGGGACGATGACGATGCCGCCTCCGACTCCCAGCAGACCGGCGAGCACGCCGGAGGCAATTCCGGTCATGGCCAAGCCGGCGATCAGCATTGCAATCGTCAGCCCGTCGAAAACCGACGTGTCGAATCCGAAGTCCACTATGATTTTTCCTTGATTGGCCGCGCTCGTCCGCTGCTGCGACCCCATGCAGGTCGCCCGGAATGCACAACAGGTTTTGGGATGCGCTTTGGCTAGTGGCGCACCATCCCGGCGTCGACATTGAGCGTCTGGCCAGTGATCCAGCGCGCATCGTCGGAGGCCAGGAACGAAACCACGTCGGCGATATGTTCCGGCTGCCCTTTGCCTTTCATCGCCTGAAGCATCTCGACGAAGCCGAACGCCTCGTTGTGCGGGCTCGCCTTGACGCCGTCGCTCTCGATCAGGCCGGGCGTCACCGCATTGGCGGTGATGTTGTATTTGCCAAGCTCGGTGGCGAGCGCCCTGGTGAAGCCGATGACGCCACCCTTGGCCGCGACATAGGCGGCCATGTTCGGCGTGCCGGCAAAGAAGGTGTTGGATGCGATGCTGATTACCCGTCCGGCCTTCCCCGCCGCACGCATCTGGTCCGTACCGGCACGGCTGACGATGAAAGTGCCGGTCAAATTGACGTCGATGATCTTGCGCCAATGGTCGAGATCGACATCGTCCCAGGCGACGAACGGCACGATGCTGGCATTGTTGACCAGGATGTCGATGCCCCCGGTCAGGGCCTGGATTTCGGCGAAGAGTGCCTTGACGGATGCCGGATCGGAAATGTCGGCGGCGATCGCCCTCGCCTTTCCGCCTATCGCCGCGGCCGCCGCCCCGGCGCCTTCGGCATTGATGTCGCTGACGATGACGGTCGCACCGTCGGCGGCAAGCCGCGCTGCGATCGCCTTGCCGATACCCTGCGCGGCGCCTGTAACCAGGGCCGTCTTTCCCGCAAGCCGTTCAGTCATGAAAATGCTCCCTCAATCCGTGGTGATGTCTGTTCAGGCGTCGGCGTCGATCACGGCCAGCGCCGCGTCGATGCCCCTGCCGATCGCCAGTTTCTGGCCGGCCGCGTTCATGGCGCCGCCCAGTGCCGTCAGCGCCGCGATCGCATAGATCGGCTGGGCTGTCGGTCCCATAT
>NZ_RZOM01000763.1:0-3052 GCF_003999175.1 Mesorhizobium sp. M7A.F.Ca.ET.027.03.2.1
GTCGTTGATGATTTCGCCAATCGCCAACATTGCGGCCAGCCCTTTCTCCCCGTCACTATACGGGGAGAAATGCCCGGCAGGGCAATGAGGGGGCGGCGCCAACCTAAGGTGATTGTCCTGGATAAACATGCGGGCGACGGCAACAGCGCCGCCCGTGATTTAATCAAGAATTTGGGAGGCAGCGGTGTCCGACAAGGTAAAAGTGCTGGTGGTGGGTCTCGGCAATATGGGTGCGTCGCATGCCAGCGCGTATCACCGGCTCGACGGTTTTGAGATCGTCGGCATTATGAGCCGCTCGATCAAGAGCAACACGAAGATTCCGGGAGAGTTAGCCGGCTACCCACTCTACGAGGATTTCGACCAGGCGCTGAAGGAAACAAAACCGGACGCGGTGTCGATCAACAGCTGGCCGAACACCCACGCCGAATATGCGCTGAAGGCAATCGCCGCCAACTGCCATGTGTTCATGGAAAAGCCGCTCGCCACCAACAATGAGGATGCCGAGAAGGTTGTCGCGGCGGCGCGGGCGAAGAACCGCAAGCTGGTGCTCGGCTATATCCTGCGCGTCCACCCGTCATGGATCAAGTTCATCGAGGTCGGGAAGACGCTCGGCAAGCCGCTGGTGATGCGGCTCAACCTCAACCAGCAGAGCAGCGGCAGCGCCTGGCACTGGCACAAGAACCTGATCGATTCGCTGATCCCGATCGTCGATTGCGGCGTCCACTATGTCGACGTCATGTGCCAGCTAACCGGCGCCAAGCCGGTGCGTGTGCATGGCATCGGCGCCAAGCTCTGGGCGGAAGCCGACAAGCAGAATTACGGCCACCTGCACGTCACCTTCGATGACGGCTCGGTCGGCTGGTACGAAGCGGGCTGGGGCCCGATGATGAGCGAGACGGCCTATTTCGTGAAGGACGTCGTCGGCCCCAAGGGCGCGGTATCGATCGTCGCCGGCCAGCAGGCGAACAGTGCTGCCGAACTGGCAGAGGTTTCGAACTCCGCCGACATCGACCGCCACACCAAGACCGATGCCCTGAAGATCCACTATGCCGCGGTCGACGGCGACAAGAATTTCTCGAAGCCCGACGAGATCGTCAGCATGGAGGACGAGCCCGGCCATCAGGAGCTCTGCGACCGCGAGCAGGCCTTCTTCCTGCGCGCTATCCGCGAGGATCTCGATTTGACCGAGCAGATGGATGCGGCGGTCAACAGCCTGCGCATCGTGCTGGCCGCCGAACAGAGCATCGCGCTGGGGCGGACCATCGACCTGGCCTGACGCAATCCGGCTGCTGGCGGCAATCGTTTCAGGCCGGCGCTGCCCCTCACCCTTACCCTCTCCCCGTGAAGAACGGGGAGAGGGGGTCGTCAGCGTTGGAGCGTCTCCCTTCTCCCCGTCACTATACGGGGAGAAGGTGCCGGCAGGCGGATGAGGGGCGGCGCCAACGTTGGCAAGATCAACGAACGACGGGAGAGAGACATGGTCACCGACAGTCTGCTGAAAACCTATGCCGAGTCCGACGCGCTCGACCTGGCCGGCCTGGTGCACAGCGGCCAGGTTTCACCGGGGGAACTGGTGGAGGCGGCGATCACGCTGGTCGAGCGGCTCAACCCGGCGCTCAATGCGGTCATCCATCGCCTCTACGACATGGCGCGGGCGCAGGCCGAGACGGTCGACACATCAGCGCCCTTCGCCGGCGTGCCGTTCCTGCTCAAGGAGCTGGCCTCGTCCTGGACCGGGGCACCGAACACCAACTCCTCATTCTACCTCAGGGATGTCGTTGCCGATTTCGACACCGAGGTGGTTCGCCGCATGAAGGCGGCCGGGCTGGTGCTGGTCGGCAAGTCGAACGCGCCGGAGAATGGCTGGTCGATCACGACGGAACCAAAACTCTACGGTGTGACGAAGAACCCGTGGAAGGAAGGCATCACGCCCGGCGGCTCGAGCGGCGGCGCTGCCGCGGCCATCGCTTCGCGCATGGTGCCGATCGCCGAGGCCAGCGATGGCGCAGGCTCGATCCGCATCCCGGCCTCCTGCTGCGGCATCGTCGGGCTGAAACCGTCGCGCGGCCGTGTCAGCCTCGCGCCGTTCGGCGACTATTGGTATGGCGGCGCGTACTTCCTGTGCTGCTCGCGCACCGTGCGCGACACCGCGGCCTATCTCGATGCGGTTGCCGGCGCACTGCCCGGCGATCCCTACACGCCGCCGGTTCCTGATAGCAGCTGGCTCAGCCTCTCGGCGCGGGCGCCAAAGAAGCTGCGCATCGGCTTTTCCGTCACGCCGCCCAACGGCACGGCGATCGATGCGGAGGTGAAGGCGGCGGTGCTGGCAACCGTGGCTGCGCTCGAGCGGCTCGGCCACGATGTCGAGGAGCACGATATGCCGCTCGACGCCAATGCTGTGTGGAAGACCTACACCAACATGACCTGCGTGCAGACGGCGGCGACGTTCGACTATCTTGAAACGGTGATCGGCCGGCCGGTGACGCCAGGCGATGTCGAGGCGGTGACTTGGGCAATCATCGAGCGCGGCCGCTCGACCAGCGGCACCAGGCACATCTCCGATGTCGAACAGCTCAGGCAGGTCGGCCGCGACATCGTCGGCGACCTCTGCGCCTACGATCTCTTCATCACCCCGACCCTGACGCAGCTGCCGCGTCCGTTCGGCTATTACGACATGTCGGAGACGGACATCGACCGCTACAACGCCAAGTGGGCGGATTCGGTGTTTGCGTTCCCCTTCAACATCTCCGGCCAGCCGGCGATCTCGCTGCCGCTCGGCTGGTCGAAAGACGGCGTGCCGATCGGCGTGCAACTGGTCGGCCGCTACGGTGACGAGGCAACGGTGCTGGCCGCGTCGGCGCAGCTGGAGCAGGAGATGCCGTGGAGCGATCGGCGGCCACCGGTGAGTGGTTAGGTGCTGGCGGATGGCGCGCGGCTTCGAGATTGGCCAAATCGCCCATCGCTTCGTCATCCTCGGGTCTCCGCGACGGAGCTTCGCTCCTGCTCCGCCCGTGGATGACGAAGGTGGGGAGGCTTCGGCCAACCTCCAGCG
>NZ_RZOM01000764.1:0-3039 GCF_003999175.1 Mesorhizobium sp. M7A.F.Ca.ET.027.03.2.1
CGCCTGAGAGCACTGTGCAGCGGCCATGCGGCGCCAGCCGCGCCATCGCGGCCGACATTGCCGGCGAAGAATTCCTGTCCTCGGAACCGGTCATGAACAGGGCCGGTACGGCTAGCCTCGGCAGGCGGTCAGCGTGGTCGCTGTCGGCACGAGCGAACAGGCGATAGGTGCGAGCATAACCTTCCGGGTCGACGGCACCCAGTACGGCGGCCGTCTTCCGTGCAGCCGCCTCGAGCTCGACCGGCACCGGATCTCCGAACCAGCGGGCAATGGTCTGTGCCGTGCCGGTCACGTCACTCTTGCCGGTAAGCGCCACCGCGCGCTGGCGAACAGCTTCGGCCAGTTCAGGTGGCCGCCGGAACACGGCATTCAGCGAGACGATGCGGCGGACGCGCTCGGCTGCGCGTAGCGCGAGTTCCTGGGCAACGAGCGCGCCCATCGAGTGGCCGATGACGGATACTTTGTCGAGGCCGAGATGGTCGAGCAGGCGAATGGCCTGATCAGCATAGTCGGCGAGTTCTGGGTTCTGCGGCGGCAGCGGCGACTGACCGTGGCCGAGCATGTCGATGGCGATGACGTCGAAGCTATCGGACATCCGCTCGATCTGCGGCTGCCAGATCGCGGCGTTCATACCAACGCCATGAATAAAAAGCACCGGTGCGCCCGCGCCGACACGGATGAAGCCGGTGCCGTCGGGCGCCGCACCCCGTCGAACCCATGCCGATGCGGAAGCGTCAGCCATGCACGTCCCCAAGCTCTTTGAGGTCCTGGTAGCGGTCGCCGATTCGATGATGCGGGCGGCCGCCGATCGAGGCGCCGAGCGCCACAACCAGCTCGTCGGGCGCCGGTGCATCGCCGATCTGGAAATGCACGGTGAGGTAATGCGAGCGCCGCCCTTCGTCATTTTTGTCCATCAGCGGAATGATGATCGGGGTGTTCGGCCCGCCGCGCAGATTGGTGAAGGCAAGGTAGGTCTTGGCGCTTACGGCACGCCGATAGTGGTTGCCAAAGTGCAGCGTATGGATCAACGCCGACGCATGCTCGATCTCGCCCGACGTACCGCAGATGGCGGCCTTGCCATAGCCCTCGATAGCCTCGCCGGAACCGGCGGCGGCAACGATCTCGTGGGTCAGGATCTCTCCCAGCACCGGCGCACAGGCTCGGATTTGGGGCGACAGATCGTCGGTGAAGCCGCGACCGGCCCAGGGATTGGTCAGCACCGCTGCGACGCCGATAAGGCGCAGCGGCCGGGGGGCGGCCTTGCCGCCTTCGATCAGCGTGTTCTCGGTATAGGTAACGATCTTACGAATGGCGGGCTGCATGGAATTCCTCGGGTAGGTGGCGCCTCGGGACATCCAATCCCGCTATCATCTTATGGTATACCATGCTATGGAGCGCCAAGTGCCTTGTCAACCGGGCATCGAATCTGTTTTCGTAGCGGCGCAGGAGGCATACATGCCAGACGACACGCTTCGCATCGACCGCAGCTCCAAGACCTTGAGGACGCTGGCGCTGGAGCGCATGCGCGAAGCGATCATGGATTTCCATTTCCAGCCTGGCGAAAGGCTTGTCGAACGGCCGCTTTGCGACCAGCTCGGCGTCAGCCGTTCCGTCGTGCGTGAGGTACTGCGGCAGCTGGAGGCAGAGGGGCTCGTGCAGATGATCCCTGGGCATGGGCCGGCCGTCGCCAGGCCGGACCTCGGCCGTACCGACGAGATCTACGAGCTTCGGGCTCTGCTTGAAGGCATCGCGGCCCGAGCCTGTGCCCTGTCGGCCACCGGCGAGCAGTTGGCAACGCTCGAAGGGGCGCTGGCGGATTTGTTCGATGCGTGGGCGTCGGCGACGCCGCCTGCGGTGATGCGGGCGACGACCAAATTCTACGAGGCACTGTTCGAGGCCGCCGACAAGCGTGTCGCCTGGGAAATCGTCTCCGGGCTGAATGTCCGCATCAACCAGCTTCGTTCGATGACAATCGTCTCGACCAACCGGCGCGAAGCGGCGATCGCCGAGATGAACGAGATCATGGATGCGATCCGCGCACACAAGCCGGAAGCGGCGGAAGCAGCAGCGCGGCGGCATGTCGAGTCCGCCTGGAAGATCGCCCGGAACACACTACGCGTCGATTGTCCTTAGTCTCACCACCAAATTTCCAACAGAGCCGATCGCCCACGAATCGGGCTGCGTGCGGAAGCTTTACATCACCTTAAGAGTGCCGCAGCAACACCCCGCTCTATGCAGAGGGTGCCTCTGGGGCTCGTCGCGTGGAGCGAGCGGTTTTCTTCGCTACTTCGATTCTCAGGAAGCTAATCACGCGGCCTCTCTTGTGTCATCGTAGCTGACAGCAGACTTCTCGAAAGCCAGATCACTCCGTCGAGCCCAGTTCCTCTCAGCATCGAGCAGCTCATTCTCCCCACTCAAACCGTTCATGAACAGCCTGAGTACGTGCGCAGCCGTGCGCTCTCCCGCCCGCGAAGCAACAGGTACGCCGCGCTCTTTGCAGACCGTCTCACAAACACGGGCAAGCATCACAATGTCGCTCGGTTCTAAAAATCCACCTGGATACAACATACCGTCCTCTGTTGGAAAAGCTACGTGAGCCTTTGATTACGCTAGGTCACCGGCAGCAACAATCAACTATGATAGTCTGCACCTCGACTGGTCAGAAAATCTGAGCGGCCTTCAGACGGTGGGCATCGCGCCACTCCGAGTCGGAAGGACAGAACTATCAGGCTAGGTTTTCCCGTTAGGTCGATTCGGTCCAATCGCGTGGGCCCGGGTAATGCGAACGGTCGCTCGTCTAATGGCAAGTTGGCCGGTGAAATGCCATGTCGGCATTTTCGGGCACCTGGAATTGAAGCCTTGCAAAAGCTGGAACCCCTCGGTGTCGCAGACCGCGCAAATCAAATCGAGGCGCGCACCGCCGCCCGGTGAGAGACACCTCGACGAGTTGCCGCGAAAATCCACCTTGAAGGCCTGACCGTCAGCTACTCATCCCCCTGCCAAAGCAGGGAACAAGATCCTTTGGGCAATGTTAGGCGC
>NZ_RZOM01000765.1:0-3037 GCF_003999175.1 Mesorhizobium sp. M7A.F.Ca.ET.027.03.2.1
ACTTCCGCCCGCATCGGCTGGGCAAGAAGATCGCCGCCGGCGCGCAATTCGTGCAGAGCCAGTATTGCTTCGACGTACCGATGTTCCGCAGCTACATGCAAAAGGTGCGCGACCTCGGCTACACCGAAAAGTGCTTCATCCTGGTTGGCGTCGGGCCGCTGGCCTCGGCCAAAACGGCCAAGTGGATCCGCTCGAACGTGCCGGGCATCCATATTCCCGATTCTGTCATCAAGCGGCTGGAAGGCGCCCAGGACCAGAAAAAGGAAGGCAAGCAGCTCTGCATCGACATCATCAACGAGGTGAAGGAAATATCAGGCGTTTCCGGCGTTCACGTGATGGCCTACCGGCAGGAGGAATATGTCGCCGAGATCGTCGATGAATCGGGCGTGCTGAAGGGCCGCCAGCCATGGAAACGTGAGATCCGCCGCGACGATCAGCTTGTCGCCGACCGGCTCGACAGCATCTTGCACGACGACATTACCGAAACGCAGGTGGACATGGTGAAGACCGCGCATTGACGGCGCGGACGGCCACCCATTCGCTTGAACGAAACCAGATAACGATATAAAGAAATCTTTATATCACGGCGGAGAGAATTCCATGACCCGTACCATCGTCGCCTCGGCGACACGAGAAATCATCATCGGCTTCGACCAGCCGTTCTGCGTGATCGGTGAACGCATCAACCCGACCGGGCGCAAGAAGCTGGCCGCCGAGATGATCGCGGGCAATTTCGACACCGTCATCCGGGACGCATTGGAGCAGGCAGCCTGCGGCGCCACCATGCTCGACGTCAACGCGGGCGTTACATCTGTCAACCCGAACGAGACCGAACCCGGCCTTTTGGTGCAGACGCTGGAGATCGTGCAGGGGCTGGTCGACCTGCCGCTGTCGATCGACAGTTCCGTCACCGCCGCGATCGAAGCCGCACTCAAGGTTGCCAAGGGCCGTCCGCTGGTCAACTCCGTCACCGGTGAGGAAGAAAAGCTCGAAGCCATCCTGCCGCTGGTCAAGAAGTACAACGTGCCGGTCGTCGCCATCTCCAACGACGAGACCGGCATTTCAATGGATCCGGACGTGCGTTTCGCCGTCGCCAAGAAGATCGTCGAGCGCTGCGCCGATTTCGGCATTCCAGCGCATGACGTCGTCGTCGACCCGCTGGTGATGCCGATCGGCGCGCTGGGCGATGCCGGCCGCCAGGTCTTCGCGCTGCTGCGCCGCCTGCGTGAAGAGCTCAAGGTCAACACCACCTGCGGGCTGTCCAACATCTCGTTCGGCCTGCCGCATCGCCACGGCATCAACGCCGCCTTCATCCCGATGGTGATCGGCGCCGGCATGACCTCAGCGATCATGAACCCGGTGCGTCCGCAGGAAATGGAAGCCGTGCGCGGCGCCAATGTGCTGAACGGCACCGACGAGAACTGCACCAACTGGATCCGCACCTACAAGGATTACAAGCCGGCCGAAGGCGGCCAGGCCGTTGCCGCCCCGACGCAGGTCAATGCGCCGGGCGACGGCGCCGGCAATGGCGGCCGCCGCCGTGGCGGCCGTGAGGCCCGGATGGGCCGAGGATAAGCGCGCAATCGTGAATTCACCTGCAAACATCACCGACCCGCTCGTGCTGTTCATGCCGTCCGGCAAGCGCGGGCGTTTTCCTGTCGGCACGCCCGTGCTAGACGCCGCGCGCCAGCTAGGCGTCTATGTCGAAAGCGTCTGCGGCGGACGCGCCACCTGCGGACGCTGCCAGATCGAAGTGCAGGAAGGCAATTTCGCCAAGCACAAGATCACCTCCTCCAACGACCACATCACGCCCAAGGGCGCCAAGGAAGAGCGCTATGAGCGCGTCCGTGGCCTGCCCGAACGGCGCCGCCTCTCCTGCTCGGCGCAGATTCTCGGCGACCTCGTCATCGACGTGCCGCAGGACACCGTCATCAACGCGCAGACCATCCGCAAGGATGCCGACACCAGGGTGATCGCCCGCGATTCAGCGATCCGCATGTGCTATGTCGAGATCGAAGAACCCGACATGCACAAGCCGCTTGGCGATCTCGACCGGCTGAAGATTGCGCTGATGCACGACTGGGGCCTGAAAAGCCTCGATTTCGATTTTCATCTGCTGCCGCAGGTGCAAGGCATCCTGCGCAAGGGCAACTGGACCGCGACCGCCGCCATCTACAAGGATACCGATTCGGAGACAGCGCGCGTCGTGGCGCTGTGGCCCGGCCTCAAGAACGAAGCCTATGGGCTGGCTTGCGACATCGGCTCGACCACCATCGCCATGCATCTGGTGTCGCTGCTGTCGGGCCGCGTCGCCGCCTCGTCCGGCACGTCGAACCCGCAGATCCGCTTCGGCGAGGATCTGATGAGCCGCGTCTCCTATGTGATGATGAATCCTGACGGCCGCGAAGGCATGACGGTCGCCGTGCGTGAGGCAATCTCCGGGCTGGTCGACAAGGTCTGCGCCGAAGGCAATGTCCAGCGCAACGATATCCTGGACAGCGTCTTCGTCGGCAATCCGATCATGCACCATCTGTTCCTCGGCATCGATCCGACCGAGCTTGGCGGCGCGCCCTTTGCACTGGCCGTTTCGGGCGCTGTGCACATCAAGGCATCCGACATCGGCCTGAAGCTCAACCAGGGCGCCAGGCTCTACATGCTGCCTTGCATCGCCGGCCATGTCGGAGCGGACGCGGCGGCGGTGACGCTGTCGGAAGGCCCGCATCGCCAGGACGAGATGATGCTGATCGTCGATGTCGGCACCAATGCCGAGATCGTGCTCGGCAATCGCCAGCGTGTGGTTGCGGCCTCCTCGCCCACCGGCCCTGCCTTCGAGGGTGCCGAAATCTCCGGCGGCCAGCGCGCAGCACCGGGCGCCATCGAGCGCGTGCGCATCGATCCCGACACGCTGGAACCAAAATACCGCGTCATCGGCTCTGAACTGTGGTCCGACGAGCCGGGCTTCCTGGAGAGCGTGCAGGCGACCGGCGTCACCGGCATATGCGGCTCCGGCATCATCGAAGTGGTGGCGGAGATGTAT
>NZ_RZOM01000766.1:0-3037 GCF_003999175.1 Mesorhizobium sp. M7A.F.Ca.ET.027.03.2.1
GGATGATAGACGGTATCGACGATCAGCAGATGGTCGCCGGCCGAGACGAAGGCGAGCAGCGGCACCGTCACCGCCGCAAGGCCCGACGGCACCAGGATCGTGCCTGCCGAGCCTTCCAGCGCGTCTATGGCATGGGCAAGCGCATCGGTCGTCGGTGTGCCGCGCGTGCCGTAAGTGTATTTCTGGGTGCGCGCCGCCATCGAAGCCGCGTCGCGAAACAGCACGGTCGAAGCATGCACCACCGGCGGATTGACGAAGCCGAAATAGTCGTGCGGATTGTTGCCCGAATGGGCAAGCCGCGTGTTGACGCCCATCCCGCCGCTAAAGTGCTCGCCGTCTTTCGCCATTCTGCGTCGCCTCGTTTGACAAGCCGCTAGCCATAGTGCGGCGCTATGGACCGTGCAACAGCCATCGCCCGCCAGGAGGCGGACTTCGATATGCCAGTTCGTCGCGGCAAAAACAGCGATGCTGGGGCAGGGTATTAAACGAAAAACCCGCCTGTGCGGCGGGTTATCGGCGCAAATCAGCACCATGGACGAATATGTACCATAGCTGAGGGCAGGGTGTCAAGAAAAAATTCCTATCGCGAAAGGCGGCCTTTTATTGACCTGCGTTCGGAGCCCTAATCTCAGCCGATCGGCCTATTGTGGGCGGCTGCGGAAGGTATATGATTTCCTGCTAATATTAATCGCCGGATTGCTTCGATCAGATGCTGCCGGATGGTTGCTGCCGGTTGACTTCTGGTCCTCCACGATCCGGATCGCGCTCATTAAGCGTGAGTGCGGCAAGGGAGGAATGACATGCCGGACGTCAAATGGGCCATGAAGGCGAGCGAATTCATCAACTGCAACTGCGCCTATGGCTGCCCGTGCCAGTTCAACGCCATGCCGACATACGGATTCTGCCAGGCGGTCGCCGGCATGGAAATCGAGAGCGGCCATCACGGCGACACCAAGCTCGACGGGTTGCGGTTCGTCGGGATTTTCAGATGGCCCGGCGCCATACACCAGGGCGGGGGTGAAGCCGCGGTGGTCATCGACGAGAGGGCGACGGAAGCCCAACGTGGCGCGCTGCTTCGCATATTGGGCGGTCTGGACACCGAGCCAGGTGCAACGATAATTCAGGTCTTTTCGACCACGCTGGAGAAATTCCACGATCCGATCTTCGCGCCGATCGAATTCAAGATCGACGTCGACGCGCGAACCAGTCAGCTGCATGTCGAGGGTATAACCGACGGTCGCGGCGAGCCGATCCGGAATCCGGTCACCGGCGCCGCGCACCAGGCGCGCATCGACTTGCCGCACGGCTTCGAATACGCGATCGCCGAGGTCGGGCGCGGCTGGACCAAGGCGACGGGCCCGATCAAGTTCGAACTGGCCGATACGCACAGCCATTTCGCCAATCTGCATCTTACGCAGAGCGGCATCGTGCATTGACCTGATCCAATGGGCGATACGGCCCTCGAGGCGGTGCTGAGGCGCGATCGCGCGGTCGTGATGGCCGCGCTCGTGGTGATTGCCGTGCTCGCCTGGGCCTATGTGCTGTGGCTCGCCGCCACCATGGTCATGCCCGGCTCCCCCTTGCCGGACGGCGGAGGCGGCGACATGGCCGGCATGGATATGGCCGGCATGGATATGGGCGCCGCCATGGCGCCCGGCTTCCGGCCCTGGGCATTGGGCGATTTCGCCTTCACCTTCACGATGTGGGCGGTGATGATGGTCGGCATGATGACGCCGTCGGTCGCGCCGATGTTGCTGCTCTATGCCGGTGTCGGCCGCAAGGCGCGGGCGGATGGCCGGCCCATCGCTTCGACGGGATGGTTTTTTGCCGGCTATCTCGCCGTCTGGGTCGTCTTCAGCCTCCTGGCGACCGGTGCGCAATGGCTTCTCGCCCGTCTAGCCTTGCTCGATCCCTCAATGGAGACCGGCAGCGCGATCCTCGGCGGCCTCGTTCTGATCGCCGCCGGTCTCTATCAATGGACGCCGATGAAGGGCGTCTGCCTGCGCCAATGTCAGGCACCGATCGCGTTCCTGGCCGGCCGTGGCGGATTCCGTTCCGCTCCGCTCGGCGCGCTTCGGCTGGGCATCGATCACGGCGCCTATTGCCTGGGGTGCTGCTGGGCGCTGATGGCTCTGTTGTTCGTCGGTGGCGTCATGAACGTGCTGTGGATCGCCGGCATCGCCATCCTTGTTCTGCTGGAGAAGACGGTGCCGACCGGGCAGCTGATTCCGCGTTTTTCAGGCGCGTTGATGGCCGCCATCGGGATCTGGATCGTCTTTCAAGCCTTTTGAGAACAGTCTTCGTCGGCGGTCTGTATTGGTTTGCAGCCGTCAGTAAATTGTCAGATGACAATCCTGGGACCTGGTAGTTCGTCGCACGCGGAGGTCAACAACGACGAGGTATTGCCCGGGATGGATTTCGCTGCCGCGGCCCGTATTGGCCCCGCGTTGGCGTTGCATGAGATTTGCCGCCTTTATTAGCCCTGCTGGCTAAATCGCGGGCGTGTTTGTCTGTAAATCGGGCATTTGCGGCAATCGGTTTTCAAACTCTTTGGGTTTCGGTCATTTCCCTTGACCTCACAGGAATTATCGCCTTCGATGACATTTGTGAATGGGAGGCGGCGCGTCGGTTACGATGCGGGGTTTCGGGATGGGCCGGGATGAAGCCGCGTTCACACGGGAGAAAAAAATCAGGATTTACTCCTGAAAACAGAGAAAAGGGTCTGTGGGTCATGAAACACATTGCTATCGGCATTCTAGGCGCCGCCACGCTTGGATTGATGGCGTCCGGCGCGTCGGCGGCCACGCTCGACACCGTCAAGGCGAAGGGCTTCATCCAGTGCGGCGTCTCCACCGGCCTGGCCGGCTTTTCGGCGCCGGACGACAAGGGTGACTGGCAAGGCATCGATGCGGATTTCTGCCGCGCTGTCGCGGCCGCCGTCTTTGGTGACGGCTCCAAGGTCAAGTTCACGCCGCTCAGCGCCAAGGAGCGGTTCACCGCGCTGCAGTCGGGCGAGATCGACATCCTGTCGCGCAAC
>NZ_RZOM01000767.1:0-3033 GCF_003999175.1 Mesorhizobium sp. M7A.F.Ca.ET.027.03.2.1
GGCAAAGAAGGTGATGAACAGCCAGAGCGGCATCTTCATTTCCAGCGAGACCACCAGCCAGGCAAGGCTGATGACCAGGAACAGCAGCAGCGCACTCTGCGACAGGCGGCGCATGCCGATACGGCCGACAAGGCGCGAGTTCAGAAAGTTGGAGAAGGCGAGCACGCCCGCGACGCCTGCGAAGATGACCGGGAACATCTCGCCGACATGGAAGATGTCGACATAGATCTGCTGCGCCGAAGCGATGAAGCCGAACATGGCGCCGAAGATGAAGGTGCTGGCGAAGGCATAACAGATCGCAATGCGGTTGGTGAGCACGATGCGAAACCCGCCGACAATGGAGTTGAGTGTCAACGGCCGGCGATGTTCGGGATGCAGCGTTTCAGGAAGGCGCAGCAGCGACCAGGCCGAGACGAGGAGCGCACCGACGGCCATGGTGACGAAGATCCAATGCCAGGTCGCAAACAGCATGATGAACTGGCCGATGCCGGGAGCAATGACCGGTATCGCCATGAACACCATGAAGATCAGCGACATCACCTCGGCCATGCGCCGGCCGTCGAACGTATCGCGCACGATCGATACGGCGATGACGCGGGTGGCGGCCGCACCAATGCCTTGCACGGCCCGGCACAGCAGAAGTGTCTCAAAGCTTGGCGCAATGGCGGCAGCCGCGGCCGCGGCGACATAGATCACCAGCCCGGCGACCAGTGGTGCGCGACGCCCGAAGCGATCCGAGATCGGCCCGAAGAACAACTGTCCGCCGCCGAAGCCCAGAATGTAGGCCGTTATGACGTACTGCCGGTGGTTTTCATTTTCGACGCCGAGCGTGGCGCCGATCTGCTGCAGCGCCGGCAGCATGATGTCGATGGCCAGCGAGTTCAGCGCCATCAGCGCGGCGCACAGCGCGATGAACTCCCAGCGTGGAATGGGCAGTTTGCTTGCCGATTGCGGCGCTGATTTTGGCTGGTCCACGGCAAGTCCGATCTTTCAAACGAAAATGCGCCGGCGGGCCGGCGCATTGGCTCGTCCTGGTCCTGGGTTCAGGACATAAAATTGCCGAGGTGGGGCTGCCCTGGCGTTTGGTGCACGTCACCCGAAACTGTACGGCGGTTTCAGGCGGACGACATGCACGAAAACAGAAATCAGGCGGCGCCTTTGACGCCGACGCCCTTTTCGACAAGGAATGTCTGAAGTTCGCCGGCCTGGAACATCTCGCGGATGATATCGCAGCCACCGACGAATTCGCCCTTGACGTAGAGCTGCGGGATCGTCGGCCAGTTGGAATATTCCTTGATGCCCTGGCGCAGTTCGGCCGAGTCCAGAACGTTCACGCCTTTGTAGTCGGCGCCGATATAATCGAGGATCTGGACGACCTGGCCGGAAAATCCGCATTGCGGGAAACCGGGCGTGCCCTTCATGAAAAGGACGACGTCGTTGCCCTTCACTTCATTGTCGATGTAGTCGTTGATACCGCTCATAGAATATCCTTTCCCGCCTGTGGGAGTCAGGCTCGAAACATACCCTTCAAATAAACCCAACGATTGCTCGAAACAAGACGTTAGCCGCGCCGTGGCTGAAATGGCGCAAGAGTTGGCCCGGCTTGGGCCAAACCAAGTGACAGTCCTATGTGGCGGATCTAGACATTCTGCTGGCCGGCGGCGGCATGCTTGCGAGACCGGCGAAGAGAAAGACCGCGATAACGCTCATCACCAAACGCTGGTGGTGCGGAGCGTATTGGGGCCGGCGGGATGAGCCGAAGCGCCAGATCAACAAAGAATCGCGCCACAAAAACGATAACCTTCCATGCCGCTGTCAAAGTCAGCTGTATCGCCCGATCGCCTCCAATGCGCCTGAACACCATGGAAAAGAGGAGATCTGGTATCCAGGTCATAGACGCTCTCACCTAGTCAGGCACGCTGGTCTGCAGCGCTAGCGCATGCAGCACCCCGCCCATATTGCCCTTCAGCGCGTCATAGACCATCTGGTGCTGCTGCACGCGGCTTTTCCCCCGAAAACTCTCGGCCACCACCTCGGCCGCATAATGGTCGCCGTCGCCGGCGAGATCGCGGATCGTGACCTTGGCGTCCGGAATGCCGTCCTTGATCAGTTTTTCGATGTCGTGGGCGTCCATTGCCATGGCAAAATCCTGTTTCGAGCGGCCGGTGTCAGGCCATAAGATGAGAGTCGGGCAAGCCTAAAGCCTTTCCGGTCCGGATTGAAGCCGTTCTGTCCCACCAACGGCAAGACGGTTCGATGGCTTCAGAGAAAGACTAGGCCGGTGGGCTTGCTTCATCCTCGGCAACGTCCTCGCGTGTCGAGAAAGCGCGGCCAAGGCTGAAGGCCAGCACATAAAGCGGCGCGTTGAGCACGAGGCCGACAATGGGGAGATAGCTCGTCATTTGCCAAGCCGGCGAGAAGAACCCCTGGCCATAACCGTCGCAGACAAGCGACGAGCCGTACTCCCACAACGCGCCTACGACCACCGCGCTGGCAAAAAGCTTGATGCAGGTGACGATATGCCTTGCCCGTGCCGGATCCGGCGCCAGGCGGTCCCACAGAACCAGGCAGATGATCGGGATCGCGTAGATGAGATTCTGCGCGATGAGCATGGGGATGGCGCCATTGGCCGCGGCAAGGAACTCCGCGCGCGTTTCCAGCCGCATGCACACCTCGCTTGAGGTTGTCGACAGCAGGAAAAAGACGAATGGTCCCAGGAACCAGAAGAAGAACAGCGACGGCCAGAAAACGACTGCAAGCAGCGCCCGGGCAGCCAGTTTCCTGTGCTTGATCATGAGTTTCCCGAAAAACCGTTCCCACTTTTCGGGATCATGCTCTCGTCAACTGGCCTGGTCCATGAAGCGGGGGAACCAGCCTTCGTGCGCCGCGGAGAGTTCGCTGACCGGGATTGCCCTGGCGTCGCCAAGCTTCAGCGCGCTGCCCCCGGTCGAGCCGATCCACGGCGCGAAGATGCCGAGTTCGCCCTGCCGCTTGCGAATGGCGTCCCATTCGTCACTATCCGGATCGATCGAC
>NZ_RZOM01000768.1:0-3030 GCF_003999175.1 Mesorhizobium sp. M7A.F.Ca.ET.027.03.2.1
TTCAGCGTCAGATCGTTGATCGCAGAGCGGATTTTCCTGGCTTTGTCGGCGTGCAGCGTGCGCTCGGAGAAGAACACGTCGTGATGCACGTTGAGCATCGCAAGGTCCTCGCGGATCATCGCCATCATCGCATCGATGGTGCGATCCTTGACGATGGCGAGCGCCTCGTCATCGGGCATCTGCAGAAGCGAGCGGCCGAATTCCGTGACCAGTGCCTGGCCGACAGGCACCAGGTAATCGCCGGGATAGAGACCGGCAGGTATTTCGCCGATGTCGTCGCCCAGCGCTTCGCGGTAACGCAGGAATGCGGAACGGCCGAGCACGTCGATCTGCGAGCCGGCGTCGTTGATGACATATTCCTTGGTCACGTCGTAGCCGGCGAAGGCCATCAGATTGGCAAGCGCGTCGCCGACGACAGCACCCCGGCAATGGCCGACATGCATCGGCCCGGTCGGATTGGCCGAGACATATTCGACATTGGTCTTCCTGCCGCCGCCAACCGTCGAGCGGCCATAGCTGCGGCCCTCGCCGAGCAGTGCGGTCAGATGTGCCTGCCAGAAGCCGTCCTTCAGCCTGAGATTGACGAAACCGGGCCCAGCCACTTCCGTCGCCGCGACATCCTTGTCGTCGCGCAGCGCCTGCGCCAGTCTTTCGGCCAGCGCGCGCGGGTTCTGGCCGGTCGGCTTGGCCAGCACCATCGCCGCATTGGTCGCCAGGTCGCCGTGGCTGGCGTCGCGCGGCGGCTCGACGGCAATGCGCGACAGGTCAGGCGAAACGCCGTCTTTGTCTTTCAGATCAAGCGCTTCGACGGCTTTTATGATTCGCGCGGTGAAATCGGCGAAGATGTTCATTTGTGTGACTCTGGGGTCTGGCTCTGGCGGCTTTGCAGCGAATCCGGCTCGTTGGCCGGCAAAATCGAGCCCGCCCTAGCCCAATTCAGGCGTATGGTCAAACAAACGCCGGTGTTCCTTGAGCGCGTAGGTGTCGGTCATACCCGCCAGGAAGTCGGCGACGCTGCGCGCCTTGATGCGGTCGTCGGCCCGATCCAACCCCTCGCGCCAGCCGTCCGGCATGGCGCGCGGATCGGCGAAATAGGCGTCGAACAGATTTTTGACGATCTGCTCGGCGTCCGCGCGCACCCGCATGACCTCCGCGTGCCGGTAGAGGTGCTTGTACAGGAAGGCCTTCAGTTCTTTCTCCAAGGCAGCCATTTCGGCCGAGAAAACCACCATCGTCTCGCCGGCTGCCCTCACCGCATCGGCGCTCCGCGGCCTGATGCGATCGAGATTGGCGGTCGTGGACTTGATCACGTCCTCGACCATGGCGGTTATCTGCCGCCGCATCAGCTCGTGGCCGGTGCGCACATCATCGAGGGAGTGATAACGTGAGCGAACGCCTTTCAGGATCGTTCCCGGCAGCGAAACCTCCTCCAGCATGTCCAGCGTCAGCAGCCCTGCCCTCAAACCGTCATCGATGTCATGCGTGTTGTAGGCTATATCGTCGGCGATCGCCGCGCATTGCGCCTCGATGCCGGCAAACCGGTCGAGTTCGAGATCGTGCAGTTCAGAGTAATCACGGATCGCCTGCGGCACCGGCCCTTTCAGACCCTTGCCGTTGGCGTCCGTCAGCGGCCCATTGTGCTTGACCAGGCCTTCCAGCGTTTCCCAGGTCAGGTTGAGCCCATCGAACTCGGCGTAGCGCGCCTCCAGCCTCGTCACGATGCGCAGCGATTGCGCGTTGTGGTCAAAACCGCCCCAGGCGGCCATCTTCTCGTTCAGCGCGTCCTCACCGGTGTGGCCGAAGGGCGTGTGGCCGAAATCATGCACCAGCGCCACCGCCTCGGCGAGATCCTCGTCGCCGCGCAGCGCCCGTGCCAGGGCACGCGCGATCTGCGCCACTTCGATCGAATGGGTCAGCCGGGTGCGATAATGGTCGCCTTCATGCGCGATGAAGACCTGCGTCTTGTGCTTGAGCCGCCGGAACGCCGTCGAATGGATGATGCGGTCACGGTCACGCTGGAATGGCGTGCGCGTCGGGCTTTCCACCTCGTCGAACAGCCGTCCGCGCGACTTTGCCGGATCGCAGGCATAGGCGGCGCGCGGCCGATAGCCGAATCCGATGTCGCCCAACTCGTTGGTCATGGCTGATGCTGCCGCGTTTGACTTAGCCAGGTTGACTTGGCCCCTCGCGCTTCATACCTATCATGTGAAACCGAAAGCAAGGTGACGCCCATGGGCGCTGATGCCAAGACTGCCATGAAAGTCGATATGACCGAGGCCGCCGCCAAGCGGATCGCCAGGATTGTCTCGAACGAGGCCGGCAAGACGGCGCTGCGCGTGTCGGTCGAAGGCGGCGGCTGCTCGGGCTTCTCCTACAAGTTCGACCTGGTCGATACGCGCAACGACGACGACGTCGCCATCGAGAAGGACGGCGCCACCGTGCTGATCGACGATCTGTCGCTGGTCTATATGGGCGGCTCGGTGATCGACTTCGTCGACGATCTGATGGGCCAGTCGTTCCAGATCCGCAATCCGAACGCCGTCGCCTCCTGCGGCTGCGGCACGAGTTTCTCCATATAGAATGCCTGCCATTGGTGCGGTTCGTCAGATCGCGCTGTCGGCTGGCCGTGATCTCGACACCACGCTGGCTTTCTGGCGCGACGTGCTCGGCATGGCGGTTCATGCGCGCTTCGATCCGCCGGGCATCGCCTTCATCATGGCCGGCGATATCAGGCTGCTGTTCACCGACGGCATACCGGCCGGAACCGTCTATCTCGACATATCGGGCCTCGATGACTTCCATGCCTCTGCGGTCGCGGCAGGCGTACCCTTCACCGCGCCGCCAACACTTGTCCATCGCGACACGGAGGGCCAGTTCGGTCCAGCGGGGGAAAGCGAATGGATGGCCTTCCTAAAGGACCCGGCTGGCAATACGATTGGCCTCGTCGAACGCCATCCGCCGCAAGAATCCAACTGAACAGCATCGAGCCCGCCATGAAAATCGTCACCTGGAACATCAACGGTGTCCGCG
>NZ_RZOM01000769.1:0-3028 GCF_003999175.1 Mesorhizobium sp. M7A.F.Ca.ET.027.03.2.1
TCCTCGACCAGACCAAACCGCAAGCGGTATTCGATGTCGTGGTCCCCGCCGCACGGCGCGAAGTTGCGCTATCCGCCTTTGCGCACAATTGCCATCTGCTGACGGAAAAGCCGCTCGCCGACAGTCGGGAAAATGCGCGCGCCATCGTCGAGGCCGCGCGCCGCGCCGGGCGCATCCATGCCGTCGTGCAGAACCGCCGCTATGTCGCCAATGTCAGGCGCATCCGCAGATTCCTGGACTCCGGCGCCATTGGCACGCCGACCAGCATCCACGCCGACTTTTTCGTCGCGCCGCATTTCGGCGGTTTTCGCGAGGAGATGGCGCATGTGCTGCTGCTCGACATGGCGATCCACACATTCGACGCCGCCCGCTACATGGTCGCCGGCGAGCCGGCCGGCGTCTACTGCCAGGAATGGGAGCCGGCCAATTCCTGGTACCGGCAGGGATCATCGGCCAGTGCCGTCTTCGATCTCGGCGGCGGCAAGGTCTTCACCTATGCGGGCAGCTGGTGCGCGGCCGGCTTCCGCACCAGTTGGGAGGGCAGCTGGCGCATCGTTGCCGAGCGCGGCAGCCTCATCTGGGACGGTCATGACGAGTTGAGGGCAGAAGCAGTGATGCCGGGCCGCGATGGGATGTTCGACAAAACCCAGCCGATCGAGGTGCCGCCGCTCGATGCGTCCGATCGCGTCGGCGGGCATCTCGGCATTCTCCAGGATTTTATCCGCGCCATCGAGACCGGCACCGAGCCGGAAACGCGCGGCGCCGACAACATCAAGAGCCTGGCCATGGTTTTTGGCGCCATCGAAAGCGCCGAGACCGGCCGCCGCATGACGATCGCAGAGGATACACAATGACGCCGAACCCGCTTCTCGACATCCGGATCGGCACCATGGTGCGGGCCAATCTCGACGACCCGGCGGCTTACGTCAAACAGATCCTGCCGCACGGCTTCGAGAGCATTCAACCCTTCTTCTGGCAGACGCTTGGCGGCAAGGACCTGCCGCTTCTCGCCGGCCAGATCCGCGAGGCGATCGGCGATGCCGACGTCACCGTGTCCTCGCTCGGCGTGTTCGGCAATCCGCTGGAAAGCGGCGATGTCGACCGTGGCGTGCTCCAGGCTTGGGAAACGGTGATCGACAACGCCCATCTGTTCGGCGCCTCGATGGTCAGCGGCTTCACCGGCCGCCTGCGCGGCAAGAAGCTGACCGACAGCCTGCCGCGCTTCAAGGAGGTCTGGGGACCGCTGGCCAAGCGCGCCGCCGACAAGGGCGTGCGCATCGCCTTCGAGAACTGCGCCATGGACGGCAACTGGGCCGCCGGCGACTGGAACATTGCCCACAATCCGGACGCCTGGGAGCTGATGTTCAACGAAGTGCCCGACGACAATCTCGGACTGGAATGGGAGCCCTGCCACCAGCTCGTCTATCTGATCGACCCGATACCGCAGATCCGCAAATGGGCGCCGCGCATCTTCCACGTCCACGGCAAGGACGCGACGGTGCGCTGGGACGTCATCCGCGAGCATGGCGTGTTCGGCCGACTGCCCTTCGTGCAGATGCGCACGCCCGGTTTCGGCGACAGCGACTGGACGCGGGTGATCAGCGAATTGCGGCTGGCCGGCTACAAGGGGGCCATCGATATCGAAGGCTGGCACGACCCGGTCTATCGCGGCGACCTCGAGATCACCGGCCAGGTGCGGGCGCTTGAGTATCTCAAGCAATGCCGGGGAGGGGCCAGCTACCTGCCGAACCCGATGTGAGGATCGGCCGGCGGGAGGAGCCGGCCGGGATGTCTGCAACGCACATTGCCGAAGCGAATGTCGAACCCCTCGCTTGCGAGGACAAAAAGGGAGGATAAGTGCATGAGCATGACGATGAGAAGGACAGTTCTGCGCTCGACCGTCGTGGCCGCCGCCACGATGCTTGCCGCTGCGATCTCCACCTTGCCCGCGCGGGCGCTCGACGCCAAATGGTGCAAGGACGTCCACATCCGCTTCTTCGTCGGCGGCGCCGAGGGCGACGCTTTCGGCACCATCGTCTACAATGGCGCCAAGCAGGCAGAGGCCGATCTCGGGCCGAAGGTCGACTACATCTTCTCCCAGTGGGACATCGAAAAGATGGCGCAGCAACTGCGTGAGGCCGTCGCGGTCAAGCCCAACGGCATCGCCATGATGGGCCATCCGGGCGACGCGTCCATCATGCCGCTCGCCAAACAGGCGCACAAGGACGGCATCAAGATGATGTACCAGAACGTGCCGGTGCCGAAGGTGGTGGAAGCGTTCGGCGGCGGCTATGTCGGCGCCCAGCAGGAACAGCAGGGCCGCGCGCTCGGCGCCGAGGCGTTCAAGCTTGGCAAGCTGAAGGCCGGCGACAAGGCGATCATGATCGGTCCGTTCGAAAACGAAAGCCGCGGCGCGCGCGAGCGCGGGACGGTGGCGGCGCTCAAGGAGGCCGGCGTCGAGGTCATCCAGTTGTCCTCGCCGCCGAGCGGCGAATGGGCGTCCGAACCCAATCTGGCCATTCCGGTGATTACCGCGGCGCTGCTCAACAATCCCGACGTCAAGGCGGTCGGCTATCCCGGCGGGCAGATGCTCGGCAATGTCTCGACCTACATGCAGGCGGCGGGACGCAAGGCGGGCGAGATCTTCAACTTCGGCTTCGACACCAGCCCGCAGATCGTCGAGGGCTTCAAGGGCGGCTGGGTGCAATTGACCGCCGACCAGCAGCCGTTCCTGCAGGGCTATCTGCCGATCCTCAGCCTCTGCCAGCAGGTGGTGCTGGGGCTGGCGCCGATGAATGTCGACACCGGCGCCGGTTTCGTTACGCCCGAAAATTACGAGATCGTCGCTGAGCTCGCCAAGCAGGCGCTGCGCTGACCTCCCAAGCCGCCGGCCGGGATCTCAGGCCCCGGCCGGCGGGACCGCTGGCGAAGGCCGGCACGAAACAATCAAAGCGAGGATCCGATGGCAGAACGCCTCATCGAACTGCGCGACATCAGCAAATCCTATGGCCAGGTCTATGCACTGGGC
>NZ_RZOM01000076.1:0-10934 GCF_003999175.1 Mesorhizobium sp. M7A.F.Ca.ET.027.03.2.1
CCTTTGCCGTGTCGGGGATGATGATCCCGCCAGCGGTCTTGGATTCGGATTCGACCCGGCGAACGACCACGCGGTCATGCAGCGGGCGGAACTTCGACTTTGCCATTTTCGGATTTTTCCCTGGTGCGCTGTTGAGGGGTTTTTGTTAGCACTCGCGATGGACGAGTGCTAACGCGATAGTGAGGTAGGCTGTAAGCGGGCACTCGTCAAGACGGACGAGGGCAGGCGAGGAGCTCTGGCCCCCTCCCCGGTGGAACCCAACGCATACGCGGCATCCGCGTTGATGGCTGCGAGCCCCACATTTCCATTGAATTCGGCGTCATGACGCCAACTTGCTCGCGCCGCTTCCAAGTCGTCAGTCGTGCTGCCGTCAGCACGAACATAGGGCTGCGCTTCACTTCCCGTCGAAGCCGCGGCAAGCAGCGTCGCCGTCAGCACGCTCCTTTGCAGATGCTTGCCAAAGGTGGACAGTGAGCGCACCTGCGCCGGGCTGTTGGTGCGAACGTAAGACGTCATTGACAACTCCTTTTTGCAAGTCGAGCCCCTTCTCCACCTTCGGCCGCCGTCGACGCGAAGAAGTCCGCATCGCGTTGAAGACGAGCTGCGAAAAAGAGAAAGATGTGTTTGATGGCTGCGGCCCCAACGGTGCCTTCAGATTTGAGATCACTTCCGCCGCGAGCGGCTGAAGCTCCTCGCAACGTCAAATCGAATCTGCTGCCAAGCCTCCAGGAAAGGAGAGCATTGCTCATCTCGCGCTTGTGCATGCAGTCAACCTTCGATCCGTGTTGCCACATCAAGAGCAAATGCCGTGCCAAAGCTCACTGGGAAGTGAACGCATGGCTCTCCCTGAAAACCTCACAAATCCAGCATGGTCAATTGTGCGGAACCCGACATGCGTCTTCTGCCACTGTCAGCTTTCGGACAGGCATGACGCGTTTCGCGCCGACCACCGGTCGATCGGTTTTGGGGCCGGTCTGTTCGCCTCATAAGAGCGCGTTACATTGCGTAGCGGTTTCCCGAGCGCCGCCACATGACACTGGACCTGCAGGTAGCACCGGCTTCTCATCCAGCCTTACTTTGGCCCCCTCGCGTATCAAATTCCCGCTGGCGAGCCCTGCTTTCATAGATCGCACCATGCCGGATGTCTGCTCTGGCGCCCGACCCGCTGGCACGATCTCGATCCGGCATAAGGGCGCAGCATCTTTGCAGGCCGTTTCATCCCGGCGTCCTGCTTGGCTGACAGACCGCACTTGGCGAGCGGTCTCCATGCTCTCTCCAAGGACCATCCCTGCGGCTGGCTTGTCGACCTATGGGCGGGTCCGGCCGCCCGAAACCCTCGCGCCATCAGCTTTTTTCCCCGCCGCCTGCGGCGGCTTCCTCGCGCCGCTTCGCTCACAAAAAAGCTGCCCGCTCGGGTCCTTCACTGTCGCTGCGGCCCTGTCGGATTCAGGCGGTCCTGACGCGCCCATTACGGTGCGCCATCGCAGGGGATGGTCCCCGGCGAAACCACAAAAGGAGACTTCGAAATGACCGCGATCGGTTACGTCAACAAGCAGGAAAACGGCGCCTACAAGGGCCAGTTCAAGACGCTCAGCGTCCGCGCCGACATCGATATCGTCCCCAACCAGGCCAAGAGCGCCGATAACCATCCCGACTTCCGGGTGCTTACGCAAGGGGTCGAAGTCGGCGCTGGCTGGATCCGCACCGGCGAGACTTCCGGCAAGGATTATGTGAGCCTGTCGATTGCAGCGCCGGAGTTCGGACCGCGCAAGCTCTACGCCAATCTCGGCCGAGCCGCCGGCCAGGACGATCACGACACCTACGCCATCATCTGGAACCCGGCCGACTGACCGGCCGAGATAAGAGCCTCGCGCCGCAGCCCCGGCGCGGGGCTCATTCCCAGGAGTTCCACCCAAACCCCGTCCGCCCTAAAGGGCGGCGAAAACTCTCCCCCGACTCTTCGCCCGTCCCCGAGACGATCTCCCTCGCCCATCCTCGCCCTCGCTTGTCCGAAGCGAAACGAGGATCATCATGGACGACGAAAACGAACGCGCGGCCCGCGCGAAAAAGGGCAGCCCGTTTCTCAGCACAGCCCAAGCCGCCTTCTATATCGGGCTCTCCCAGCGCACGCTCGAAAAGATGCGGCTCAAGGGCGGCGGCCCGAAATTCCGCAAGCACGGCCGCTATGTCCGCTATCACATCGACGAACTCGACCATTGGTCGAAAGGACACCCGCAGCACTCCATCGCCGGCGATGGCAAGGCCGGTTCCGGCCAGGGCGGCACGGGAGGCCGTTCATGAGGCGGCGCCCTTCCATCCATCTGATCGGCAGCCGCCTGAGGCGTGTTCGAGCCCGTAAGACGGTCGCCTTGGCCGCGGCCGGTCTCGGTCTTTTGGGCTTCACGGCGCTGGGAAAGCCCGCCCCTTGGCTGGTCTGGAACGCCTCGGCCAGCGCGCCGATCGGCCTTTACCGCATCGCTGCGGGAGCGCTGGCGCGTGGCGATCTCGTGCTCGTGCGCCCGCCTGAATACGCGGCGTATCTCGCCGCCGAGCGCAGCTATCTGCCTCGCAATGTGCCGCTGGCAAAACGTCTTGCAGCGCTGCCGGACGATAATGTCTGCGCCTTCAATGACGCCATCATCATCGGCGGCGACATCGTCGCGCGCCGGCTCAAAATCGACGCCGAAGGCCGACCTTTGCCATGGTGGAACGGCTGCCGAGCGCTCGGGGATAACGAGGTTTTCCTGCTCGGCAGCGACAAAAACCGCTCCTTCGACAGCCGCTATTTCGGGCCTGTTCCCACTCAAAATGTCATCGGGAGGCTCGTACCACTATGGACCGAGTGACCCTCCTCTTGTTGGGCATGATCGCCATTGCGCCATGCGCCTGTTCCGCCTCGACCGGCGCTGAGCCGGTCGCCATCTCCCAAAGTCCGCAGCTGCGAAAGTGGCAGACGTTGGTATCGGAAGCAAGCCGGCGCTTCCATATTCCCCAAGCCTGGATCTATGCCGTCATGGCTGCCGAAAGCGGCGGCAAGACAATGCGCGGCGGCCGCCCCATCACCTCCCCCGCTGGCGCCATGGGCCTCATGCAGGTGATGCCCGGCACCTATGAAGAGATGCGGGTCGAACACGGCCTTGGGCCTAACCCCCACGATCCGCGCGACAATATCCTGGCCGGCACGGCCTATCTCAGTGCCATGTATGACCGCTTCGGATTTCCTGGCCTGTTTGGCGCCTACAATGCCGGTCCCGAGCGCTACGACGAGCATTTGAAGCGTGGCAAACCGCTGCCAGAAGAGACCGTCGAGTACCTCGACCAACTCAAGGCGGCCGGAGTTTCGGCGGCCGACATCGAGGCGTTCGAAAGCCAATCTGTCGCTCCAAAGGCGCAAATCGCTCCTCTCGGACGGTCGCTGTTCTTCATTCATGACGGTGTTCACTCAGGCGTGCGAAACGGCGATCTCTTCGTGCCGCTCGGCAAGGACGGCGCGCAGCCGAAGGAGCCGGTGCGTTAGCCATGGCGGACGGGGGCGCGTCTGGCGGGGCTGGGCGCGGAAGGCAAGATAAAGGTACCGCCTCCAGGAGGCGGTTAAATCTTTGTCTGCACATCGTTTTTCCGGGAGGCTGCCGCCGGTGCCAAGAGGGTTTGACGTGTAAGTGTCTGATTTTGCTTGATATGTCTGGGAGGCTCGCATTAAGGATGACGAGTTCAGGCCGAAGCTCGGCAAAATCGGGTCGCGCGGCTCGAAGGCCGGCAAACGCTATGCCGGCCAGGTTCGTGCGGCGATCAACCGGGCTGGCGGCCGGCCGCAACGCGGTGGTCGCTTCACAGGAAGCCGGACAGGGCGCGGCGGGGCGGCCGCCGCACTGCTGAAATCGCGCGACCGGTATGCCGCCTTCCGCCAGCGCCGGGTGATCGTCAAGGCGCGGGTCGTCAAGCTCGCCGGCAAGGGCGCGGACGGGGCGCGTGCCCATCTACGCTATCTTCAGCGCGACGGGGTCACCCGCGAAGGTGAACCTGGCGAGCTCTACGGCGCCGACAGCGGCCGCGTCGACGGCAAGGCGTTCATCGATCGCGCGGACGGCGACCGCCATCAGTTCCGCTTCATCGTCGCTGCCGAAGACGGCATCGAGTACGACGACCTCAAGGCGCTGACGCGGCGGCTCATGGCGCAGATGCAGGAAGACCTCGGCACGAAGCTCGACTGGGTCGCGGTCGATCATTTCAACACCGGCCACCCGCACAGCCACATCATCGTCCGTGGCAGGGACGACCGTGGCGAGAACCTGGTCATCGCGCGCGAATATATCTCATCTGGCATCCGCGAGCGGGCGGCCGAGCTGGTCAGCCTCGATCTCGGTCCGCGAACCGACCGCGAGATTGAGCTTCGCCTGCGCCGGGAAATGGAGCAGGAACGCTTCACCAGCATCGACCGTCGGCTGCTCAGCATGCGTGATGATGACGGCCTGGTCTCGCCGGGCGGTCCCGACGCCATTCGCCAGACGCTGCACCAGGGACGGCTGCGCAAGCTCGAGCGGATGGGTCTGGCCGCGGAGGTCGGCGCTGGCTCCTGGCGCCTCGACGATGAGCTCGAAGCCACGCTGCGCCGCACCGGCGAACGCGGCGACATCATCAAGACCATGCACCGCGAACTGACCGGCAAGGGGCTTGCCCGCAGGGCCGCCGACTGGGTGATCCACGATCGATCCGGCGAGCCCGTCCAGTCTCTCGTCGGTCGCGTTGTCGCGCGTGGACTGGCCGACGAGATCAATGACCGCCATTACATGATCGTCGACGCCGTCGACGGTAAGAGCCATTGGATCAACATCGGTAGAGGCGAGGCGATGGAAACGATGCCTAATGGCTGCATCGTGCGTGTCGCGCCAAGGAACACCGAGCCGAGGCAGGTCGATCGTACCATCGCCGAAATCGCCGCCGCGCATGGCGGCCGTTACGACGTCGATATGCACCTGAAGCATGACCCATCCGCCACCGAGAGCTTTGCGCGAACGCATGTGCGGCGGCTGGAGGCGATCCGCCGCGCGACCGGCGGCGTCGAGCGAGAGCCGAACGGCACCTGGCTCATCGCGCCGGACCATCTCGATCGCGTCGCGAATTATGAGGGCCAGCGGGCCAGGGCCGAGCCTGTCGTTGCCGACAAGCTCTCCTCAATGGCGCTGGAGCGACAGGTCAGCTTCAACGGCGCCACCTGGCTCGACCGGGAGCTGGTTGCCGATAGACCCGAGCCTTTGCACGGATCCGGCTTCGGCCGCGACGTGAGAGAGGCGCAAGCTCGCCGGCGGCAGTGGCTGATCGCGCAAGGCCTCGCGCATAAAGAACAGGATGGGATCGTCTATCGAGCCAACATGCTTTCGATCCTGCGCCAGCGAGAACTGAACCGTGTTGCTGGCCAACTGTCGGAGGAACTTGGCCTGCCCTATGCCGAAGCGCGATCCGGAGGACGAGTAGAGGGTACGCTCCGCCGCTCCGTCGAGCTTGCCAGCGGAAAATATGCCGTCGTTGAAAAGTCGCGCGAGTTCACGCTGGTGCCATGGCGGCCGGTGCTTGAGCGCCATGTGGGCAAGGAGGTCTCCGGTGTCGTAAGTGGGGAGGGGATTTCATGGACCGTCGGCCGGCAAAGGAGCGGACCTGGTGTTTCGTGAGATGGTGTACAGCTTTTTAGCCAGCGGCGCGGGCAGCCATGCGAGCCCGCGTAGACCTTATGGCCGCACGCCCGCAATCGGTCGCATGGACCTGCCAGGCGGGGCGGCTTTGGAGCGTTCGGACCCGACACGCTGCGTGAGTGGCCAGACTTCGAGCGCTCGAAGATGCGGACTGTTGTCTGCTGGCCGGCGTTATTCCGGCTGGCCTATGACCGCGGCGCAACAGTTCACCGCTGAAGTTGCCACGGGCGAACATCGACAAGAGAAAAAACACCATTGCGCGATACAAATCGCCGTTGAAAGCGTTTAGGTTGCATGCGCTTCGCCAAGTAAACGGATACCCCAGAAGAGAGCCATGACCACGGCCCGCCATATCGTGACGCTGCTTAAAAGCCACATTGCCGGCGACGAGGATCGTTTCCTCTCTATCGCGATGCAGCTTGCTGCGCATGAGGCACGTCAAGGCCATGGTAAGCTTGCTCAGGAGCTCAAGGATCTGGTCGACGCAGCCAAGAGCAGGGACGCCCGGATTGTCAAGAGCAGTCGGCCGGTTCCCCTTTTTCAGCCAAAGGGCGAGCTCGCAGGGCTCCTGCATGTGCGCTATCCGGACCTGCGACTGACCGACATGATTTTGCCGGACAGTCTGCGCTCGCGCCTGCACCGCGTGCTGGGAGAGCAGCGCCAACAAGCAAGCTTGCGCGAGCACGGGCTTGTTCCCCGTCGCAAACTGCTTCTGGTCGGCCCGCCAGGATCAGGCAAGACGATGACCGCATCGGCATTGGCCGGGGAGCTTCATCTGCCCCTTTTCACGATCGTCCTCGATGGTTTGATCACCAAGTTCATGGGAGAGACTGCCGGAAAGCTGCGGCTTGTTTTTGATGCAATGCAGGCGACGCGGGGCGTCTACTTCTTTGACGAATTCGATGCCATCGGCGCGCGTCGAGGCGAACGCCAGGATGTTGGCGAGATTCGGCGCGTGCTGAATTCGTTTCTGCAGTTTCTCGAGCAAGACGACAGCCACAGCCTGATTATTGCGGCAACAAATCATCCCGAGCTGCTCGACAGAGCTTTGTTCCGCCGTTTCGACGATGTCATCGAATACGCCGTGCCCGATCGGCCGATTATAGAGGCGCTGCTTCGGGCTCGACTCGACCGCTTCGACACCAGAGGGCTTGCCTGGAACGAGGCGATCTCTCAGGCAGAGAGACTGTCGCAGGCCGAGATCACGCGCGCGGCCGACGACGCTGCAAAAACCATCATATTGCGGGGGGGGAAGCGGATCACCTCGGAAGCGCTCATCGACGCTCTGAAGGAACGCCGGCAGGCGTCGCTGTTTGAGTAGCGACAGCACAGATCATAATGGCAGACGATTTTCCGCGCGACCGCGCCCATATCCACCTTCGCAACAACGGCATTCGGGAAGCCTATCGGCGGCCCAACCAACTTATACATGCACCGCCGCTGCCGGCGCGTGATCGGGCGTCGCATGCTGCGGCCTTGACGCAATCCATCGAACAAGCGGTCGAAAGTGCACGCCAGCAGATTGCGGCGCGTGACCCCCAGCTGTCGGTCGGCACGCCTGGCTTTTACCTCGCGATCGATCTGCCCATGTCCGGACGGGCGGCCCTCGACCAGTTGGCCGATCGTCGCCAGCACATGGAGCTGGTCGCCGTCCATGAGCCAACTCAACCCGGTGCTCCCATCACAGCGTCGGTGTTCCTGCCGCAAAGCGCGCAAGCCTATTATTTGCGGAAAGTCGAGGCGTATCGAGACGTTGATACTGACCGCGGCAGACCGCGCAACGAGCCGCTCGTCTCCCGCATGGAGACAGTCAGGCTGGCGACTGCACGATCGTTGTTTACCGACCACGACGACCTCTTCCCCCAGGCCGCTGACGAGCAGGTGTGGTGGGAAGTCTGGCTGCGCGACGGTCGCCGCGAGAACTTCGAGCACATTGCCGAAGCCCTGAACATCACTTTGCGCACGCATGCGGTTAGGTTTCCGGAGCGGGTGGTCATGCTGGCCCTCGCCAGCACGGCAATGCTCGACCGCATGATTGCGCACAGCGATGTCGTCGCCGAGCTGCGGCGCGCGAAGGATACGCCGTCCTTCTTCCTGGGCCTTGGCGGCGCGGAGCAAAGGGACTGGAGCGACGAGCTTCTCGGGCGCGTCAGACCGCCTCAATCCGATATTGCGGTCTGCATTCTCGACAGCGGCGTGCGTCGCACCCACCCGTTGATCGAACCCGCACTTGCCGTTTAAGACTGGCACACCGTCAAACCGGCATGGGGCAGCGACGACACACCTGCGTGGAGCGGCCACGGGACGCGAATGGCAGGTGTCGGCCTGTACGGTGATCTGGTCCCGCTCCTGGTCGGAGGCGATCCAGTTCCATTGCCCTTTCGGCTGGAGAGTGTTCGTATCCTTCCGCCAGAAGACGAGGCAAACGATCCAGAACTCTATGGCGCGATCACCGCGGAAGCGATCGCCCGCGCCGAGGTGCAGGCGCCGGAGCGCCGCCGCGCGATCGCAATGGCTGTGACAAGCGCCAGTCCGGCGCGTGGAAGGCCCACATCGTGGTCTGCCGCTATCGACCAACTCTGTTTCGAAGAGGAACAGCGACGCTTGATCGTTCTCTCTGCCGGCAACATCGGCGATGACCTCATGCCGGCCGAGCATTTGACGCGCAACGATCTGGAAGCAGTCGATGATCCTTCTCAGGCCTGGAATGCGCTGACGGTCGGCGCTTTCACAGAAAAGGTCGATATCATTGACACCGACTTTTCGGGCTACGCTCCGATCGCGCCGGTCGGCGAGCTCTCGCCGCGCAGTCGCACTTCGGTCGTTTGGGACAGGCAGTGGCCGGTGAAGCCCGAGGTCGTCTTCGAAGGCGGCAATCTCGCCCATGACGGTGTGTTGCCCGGCGAGCCGATCGACGATCTGCAGATATTGACCACTTTCTGTCGACCCGAACTGCGCCACTTCACCACCCTCGGAGATACGAGCGCGGCAACGGCCCATGCCGCACGGATGGCGGGACTAATTCTATCAGCGCGCCCCGAGCTGTGGCCTGAATCGGTTCGCGCCCTGATCGTCCACTCGGCCGAATGGACTCCGGCGATGCGCGCACGCATCGATGCGTGCAACGGAGCGAAGGGCGAGATCCAGGCGCTCGTGCGGCGCTATGGTTACGGCGTGCCAGATCTTGGGCGCGCGCTTCTGTCAACGGTGAACGACCTCACGCTTATCGTTGAAGATGAGCTTCAGCCTTTCCAGCGCGAGGGCGGCGCGGCTGCCAAAACGCGTGACATGAAGCTGCATCGCCTGCCTTGGCCGAAGGAGCAGCTCGCGGCGCTCGGCGCTGCCCAGGTCGAGCTCCGCGTCACGCTGTCCTATTTCATCGAACCCAACCCCGGTGAACGCGGATGGACCCGCCGGCATCGTTACGCGTCCCATGGTCTTCGGTTCAGAGTAAAGTCAGCGACCGAGACAGTCGACGAATTCCGAGCCCGCATCAATCAGGCCGCTCGGGACGAGGAGGAAGGGGCGCCTGCTGGAGGCGGAGAAGAGTGGCTGCTCGGCACCTTCCGCGATCGCGGCTCGTTGCACGCCGATTTCTGGTCGGGCAGCGCCGCCGATCTCGCCGAGCGTGACGCGATCGGCGTGTTCCCGGTCGGGGGCTGGTGGAAGGAGAAGCCTTACCTGGAACGCGTCGACGCTCTGGCTCGGTACGCCCTGATTGTGACGATTCGGGCGCCTGGGGTCGATGTTGACATCTTCACACCCGTCGAAGCAGCCCTGACTGTCGAGACGTCGGTCGAGACCTGATGCAGCACTGTCCAAACCGGCCAACAACGGAGGTTTGACCAGCCTCTGGTGCCATGGCGGCTGGTGCTGGATCATCACGTCGGCACGGGATCATGCGCGGAGGACGATAGGCCGGCAAAGGAGCGGGCCAAGCGTGTCATAATGGCGCCCATGGTCACGCCCACAAGCCGCGCCCCCTGCGTCTACGGAGAGGTGCGCGTCTGCTTAGGCGGCCGAGACATCGCTTACCTGATCAACGCGCTCCGTATTTGCGCCTGTAAGCGGCAATGAAATCGTCGTCGCTACAGATGCAGCGGCCGCTGGAGTCCTTGGCCTTCGGATCGTGCAAGTGAGAGCCAAGGGGGCGCAGAAGATTCACCCGAGTGCTCGTCGTCGGGCTCATGGGAAACCCCGCACTATGCTTGACCAAATCCGCGGCAAGCATAATCCCGGCAAGCACCGACTGAAAGGCCATCGGAACCACAGTTCGAACGCGGCGACTTCCTTCGCTAAGCTGGAACACCAGACCGCCGCAGATAGCCTGCTGATAAAAGGAGCGCAGGGGCTGGCCGACAAACGGGGCTAGCGGTTCAAACGGCACAGCCATCGCTGTAGCCACGCGAACTACAAAGTCGTTGGGAACTCCGGCATTTGTCTGCAGGAGCGTTTTCACCTGCTCGTGTGCTTCCGGTATTCCGAGTTCCTCGGCAATCAGCTGGTGCTCGTCCTTGGATTTTCCGGATGGCAGGTACATGCAACAAAGGCAAGCCTGGCCGTCATCGAAACCATGCCGGGAGATACCGAGATCGTGCTCCTGCATCCAAGCGTTTGCGATCCATCGCGGCAGTGCACCTTGGACAGCCAGACGGTCGGCGGCGGTGTCAAGCGCCACACCCACTTGGTCTAAGACCCAATTGCCCCGGCGCGCAACATATTCTGCCCACGTCAGAGGGTGCGCCTCGACCTCAAGGCCAGTCGATCTAAGGGCGGTGGCTGCAAGAACCGCCTTGGACATACCAATCTCCGCCTGGCCGGCCAATGCGTAGCGCTGCAGGTTTGAGAGTTCGATCGCTTCGTGATCGATTACATGCAGACGACCCTTGAGATCGGGTTGTCTCGCTAGCGCCCAAAGCGAGCCATGGCCTATCGCACCGAGCCCAACGAGGTGGGTTTCGCCAAGGTCGACTGGGAAGTCGATCGGGCCAGCCTCCCCGGCTTTGGTCTTGTCGTAGCTGCATAGCGAGAGGTCGATGGTTTCGTCCAACTCGGCGCCGGTCAACTGGGCGGCGAAGATAGTTCGAAAGACGTTGGCGGCGCCGAAGCAACTGGCGGCGCCAGCTCCAAAAGGCAGCAGACTTGGGCCAGAGCCCACCGGGTCCGTACGCGACAGCTTTGCCGCCCAACCGTCCGATCCCACGAAAAAGATCGGGCACCGGAGTGATGGGCGCGTTACCCCTGCAA
>NZ_RZOM01000770.1:0-3019 GCF_003999175.1 Mesorhizobium sp. M7A.F.Ca.ET.027.03.2.1
CTCATAGCGAAAGCCGACATTGTCGAAGCGCAGCACGCCGTCGCTGACGACGAGATCCCTGGCGCCGGGCGCGTCCTCGATGTCGAGTTCGGCGTCGAGCAGTTCGAACAGGCGGGTGCCGCAGGTCGAGGCGCGGGCGAAGGAATTGACCATCAGCCCGAGCTGGCGCACCGGCATCTGCAGGATGGTCATGAAGGTGAGGAACTGCGCCAGCGTGCCGACGCTGATCTGGCCTGCGATCACCTTCTGACCGCCGAACCACAGGACCAGCCCCATGGCAGCCAGGAACGAGAAGTTCATGGCGCTGGTGTTGGCGACGCGGATGTCGACGCGCTGATTGGCGAGGTCCAGTGCATCGCGCTTGGCGCGATCGAATTTTTCCAGCTCATGCCGCTGCGCTGCGAAAGCGCGCACGACACGGATACCGCCGAGGTTCTCATCCATCACCCGGCTCAGCACCGAGAGGCGCTCCTGCAACGTCAGCCAGGTGCTGCGCAGTTTGAGCTGGGTGACCGAGGACCGCCAGGCGACGAAGGGCACGAAACTCAGGCTGAGCAGCCCGAGCATGGGATCGGTGCTGATCAGGAGATAGGCGCCGACGCCGATCAGCACGCCGAGCAGCACCACGCGCAAAATGCCAGTGGAAAAGAACATGCGCACGCCGTCGAGATCGAGCAGGCCGAGCGTGATGAGATCGCCGGTGTGGACCCTGTCGTGGTAGGCGAAGCTCAGGCGCTGGATCTTCTCGTAGAAAGCCAGGCGCAGTTCATAGCCGGTGCGGTGGCCGACGGCCTCGCCATAGTAGTTCTGCGCCATTGTGAAGAGGCCGCGCAGGATCGAGACGACGAGCAGCGTCAGCGCCGTATTCCACAGCGCCTGTTCCGCGGCAGCGCCGGCACCCGCGGCCATCACACCTTGCGCCTGGTCGATGGCGCGGCCCAGCAGGCGGGGAATGAAAAGCTGCAAGGTCGCGGCAATAAAGGTCGAGACGATGGTGATGGCGACCTGCCAGGGATGGCGCAGCGTCATGCGCACGATGCGGAGCAAGGTGCTGAGGCCCTTGCCCCAGGAGGCTTCCGCCACATGGGCAAACGATTTGCCGCGCTCCGGCGCGCCGCCGATTGCTTGCGTGTTCAAGGGAAATATCCAAACCAATCCGGAGGTTAGTCCGGACTAATAAAGCAGACTCAATTCAGATGGCGCGATGTTACGCGTGTCCGACTTGGTCGTTCAAGAGCCAATTCCGGTATCGCACTGTGCCTGAACGGAAAGCGAGCATGCGACTGCGATCCGGCTGGCACCAGCGACGGAATCTTCTTGCTGAAGGGCGTTGGCCGGACGAGGCCAGCATCCGGCTGTACGCAAGCGACGGCCGGACGGCGTGCGATCTTCCATCCGGCCGGAATCCGGTCTGCTAGGCAGGTATCAGGACGGCGATACGATGGACGCCGACCTCCTTGCTTGTGTTCGTCGCCTCGTCGGTCTTGCCCTTGGCGCAGGTGTACATGTCGCCTTCCTTGAGCTTGAATTCCTTGTCGGCTTTCTTGATCGTGAATGCGCCTGAAGTAATGGTGCAGACCATGTCATTGTCCATCACCATCTGAGGCGCGTGTGCGCCGGGCTGGAACACCACGTCGACGACTGCGATGCTCTTGTAGGCGGGAATGTCGGAGTCGCCGGTGCTGACCTCAACCACCCTGACACCGGGCGCAATCTCCTTGCCTTCCTTCGGGCCGTATTTCTTGACCTTCGCGGACGCCGCCAGGGTGAACAGAGGCGTTATCGCGGCAGCCGTCACACCGAGAGCAATTGCAGACCTGCGATTTATGGTTTTCATTGCATCCTCCCACATGTTCGTCACGAACGAATGTGCATGACCACAATATATTAGCATGAACGAATATATTTGTATGCGAGGAAACACCCAGGCCCAGCGCGGGCACCAGGAACTCCGGGCTTCCAGTGTCGGCAAATCAGCACGCCATGACAATGTTGCACCGCCTCGCCAGCCGTCGGAGAGGTTCCATGCATCGGACGACCTGCCTGCCGCTGAAACCGAGTTGCTGCGGACCTTCGGACTGCTGTTGAGCCGCTCAAAAACCCTGGCCGTGCCGCCAGCAGGCGATCCGGTGGCCAGCCGCAACCTCTATGGCTGATGGTTCTGCCTTTCTGCAGTCGGGCAGGACCAGGGGGCAGCGATCGGCGAAGGCGCATCCGGTGTTCGGGACACCGGTGGCCTCGATCTCGGCTGGAGCGGATAGTTTCGGCTCGGCCTCATCGGAAGATGCCGCCAGAAGTAGTGCCGTATAGGGGTGGTTGGGGCCGCGAAAAATCTGGTCGGATGTGCCGGTTTCGACCAGGCGTCCGCGATAGAGCACGCCGATCCTGTCGGCCATGTAGCGCACCACCCTGAGGTCGTGGCTGATGAACAGATAGGTCGTGTCCTTGTCGTGCTGCAGGTCGTTGAGCAGGTTGAGAACGGTCGCCTGGACGGAGACGTCGAGCGCGGAGGTCGGTTCATCGAGCACGACGACCTTCGGCACGCCGGCGAAGGCGCGCGCGATGGCGACGCGCTGCTTCAGGCCGCCAGAGAGCTGGCGCGGCTTGACGGCAAGATGGCGGTCGGAGAGCCGGACCGAGCGGACAAGGTCATTGAGGCGCGACTCCAGCGCTTTGCCGGAGAGGCCGGCCAGCCGCTTCAGTGCCCGGCCGATCAGATGGCGGATCGAATGCGAGCGGTTGAGAGCCGAATCCGGGTTCTGGAAGACGATCTGCATCGCCTTGATCTGGTCGTCGCTGCGGTTCTCCAGTCGTGGCGCCAGCGCCTTGCCCTCGAGTTCGATGGTGCCGCCTTCATCGGGCGGCACCAGGCCGAGCAGCAGCCTGGCGAAGGTCGTCTTGCCGCTGCCGGATTCGCCGACCAGCCCGAGCGTCTCGCCGGGCCGCAAATCGAGCGAGACATCCTTGACGGCGCGCAGTGCATGGCCATGGCTGGCATAGGTCTTGTTCAGCCCGGCGA
>NZ_RZOM01000771.1:0-3016 GCF_003999175.1 Mesorhizobium sp. M7A.F.Ca.ET.027.03.2.1
CTACACGTCCGATCGGGCGATAGGGGTCGAGCAGATGGGTGCCCATCCAGGTCACTGCGCCCAGGCAGATTATGATCAGAAGCGGCACCGCCCAAATGACGAGTTCGAGATGGGTCGAGTGGTCCCAATCCGGCTCGTAGCGCGCCTCGCGGTTGGACTGGCGGTATCGCCAGGCAAAGAATATGGTGAGAGCCATCACCGGTATGATGACGATCAGCATCAGTGCCGTGGACACCATCAGCAGGTCGCGCTGCTGCGCGGCGACGTCGCCGGCAGGGTTCATGACGACCATGCTGCAGGAGCCGAGCGATGCCAGCAGGGGCAGCAGGGGCAGCAGGAAAAGGGTACGGAGACGGCTCAATGTATGACCTGTCGGTTGTTCCCCCCAGTGCTAGCCGTACCGCGGCAATGAAGGCATTGGACAATTTGTCCAATGCCGCAATGACGCGGCAGGCGTCATCAAAGCACCTGGCCCGCGCACATGGCAAGCGATCGTAATGAGACCGCGGCGGGGCGACGGAGAATGCTGTGAGCCCAACTTCTAAGATCGAAGCCGACGCAAGACGGATCAACGCGCGGCATCATGAAGTGAAGCCCGGCGAAATCGCCGTTGGCGTCATCATCGGCAGGACGTCGGAATTCTTCGACTTCTTCGTCTACGCGATCGCTTCCGTCATCGTTTTTCCGAAGCTCGTATTTCCTTATGCCGACCCGTTGACCGGCACGCTCTACTCGTTCGCCATCTTCGCGCTTGCCTTCATCGCGCGGCCGATCGGCACGGCGATCTTCACCGCGCTCGACCGCGCCTACGGACGCAGCGCCAAGCTCACCATCGCGCTGTTCCTGCTGGGGACCTCGACCGTGTCGATCGCCTTCGTGCCCGGTTACGACCAGATCGGCCAGGCTTCGGCCTGGCTGCTGGCCATGTTCCGGATCGGTCAGGGACTGGCGCTGGGCGGGACATGGGACGGACTTGCCTCGCTGCTGGCGTTGAATGCGCCCGAAAAGCGCCGCGGCTGGTATGCGATGATCCCGCAGCTAGGCGCACCACTCGGGCTCATCGTTGCCAGCGCGCTGTTTGCATATTTCGTCGGCAACCTGTCGGCCGAAGACTTCTTCAGCTGGGGCTGGCGCTACCCGTTCTTCGTCGCCTTCGCCATCAATGTCGTCGCCCTGTTCGCACGGCTGCGCATCGTGGTGACGCCGGAATACACCAAACTGTTCGAAGGCCAGGAACTGGAGCCGACTTCCGTCCGCGAGACGTTGCGCGCCGAAGGGCGCACTGTCGTGCTCGGCGCCTTCGCGCCGCTGGCGAGTTTCGCCCTGTTCCACATGGTGACGGTGTTTCCTCTGTCCTGGATTTTCCTGTTCACGCGCGAGGGACCGGCACGGTTCCTCGTCATCGAGACGATCGGAGCTTTCTTCGGCCTGGCGGCAATCGCGATCTCGGGCTTCGTCGCCGACCGGGTTGGGCGCTGGCCCTTGCTCGGAGGCTCGGCGGTGGCCATTGCCGTGTTCAGCGGTTTCGCGCCACAGCTGCTCGATGGCGGCTTCGTCGGAGAGTCCGTCTTCATGGTATTGGGCTTCGTCCTGCTCGGCCTGTCGTTCGGCCAGTCTTCAGGAGCACTCGCCTCGAACTTTTCAAAGACCTACCGCTATACAGGGGCGGCGCTGACCTCGGATCTCGCCTGGCTGTTCGGGGCGGGCTTCGCCCCCATAGTCGCTCTGTTCCTGTCCGCCCATTTCGGGCTGATCTCATCAGGCGCCTATCTGTTGTCGGGAGCGCTATGCACGTTACTTGCGCTGAGACTCAATCAGCGCCTGGATCGGACGCCCGCTTGAGTGACCTGCTTGGCCAGGGCTGGGGACCTCCCGGCCCAATGACGTTGCACGACAAGACCAACAAACAGAATTTTCTGCTTCTGATTCAACTGCGCTGGATCGCGGTCGGTGGTCAGATCGTGACGATCCTGTTCGTCCGCTACGTGCTCGGCATTGGATTGCCGCTGGTCCCGATGGCGGTGGTGATCCTGCTGCTGATCGCTCTCAATGTCGCCAGCCTGCGCCGTCACAGCAGCCAGGACGCGATCACCAACACCGAGCTGTTTCTTGGGCTGCTGCTCGACGTCACCGCGTTGACGGTCCAGCTTTACCTGAGCGGCGGTGCGTCCAACCCCTTCATTTCGCTTTACCTGCTCCAGGTCATCCTGGGCGCGGTGCTGCTGGAGACATGGTCGGTCTGGGCGCTGGTCCTCATTGCAAGCACGTGCTTCATCGCGCTGACCACTTTCTACCGTGAGATCAGCCTGCCCGCCGCACACGGTGCCGGGCTGTTCAGCCTGCACATCCAGGGCATGTTCATCTGTTTCGTCCTGGCGGCAACGCTTCTGGTGCTGTTCATCACCAGGGTCCAGAACAACATTCGCACCCGCGACGCCCATCTTGCGGATTTGCGCCAGCAGTCGGCGGAGGAGGCTCACATCGTTAGGATGGGCCTGCTCGCCTCCGGTGCCGCGCATGAGCTCGGCACGCCGCTGGCCACGCTTTCCGTCATCCTCAATGACTGGCAGCGCATGCCGGCTCTCGAGGCAGATCCGGATCTGGCGCAGGAAATCCGGGAGATGCAGGGCCAGTTGGACCGTTGCAAGAAGATCGTTTCGGGAATCCTGATGTCGTCGGGCGAATTGCGCGGCGAAGGCACGGTTCGCACCTCCGTCGACGCCTTCCTGGCGGAACTGGTGGCCGAATGGAAATCGACACGTCTGCCGCAAGGTTTCGAATACACCAGGCGTTTCGGCGCCAACCAGGAGATCGTCTCCGATCCCGCGCTCAAACAGGTGATGTTCAATGTACTGGACAACGCACTTGAAGCGTCGCCTCTATGGGTCGGGTTGATCGTCAGCCGCCACGCGGACGATCTCATCGTCGAAGTTGTCGACGCGGGACCGGGATTTGAAGAAGCCATGCTTGCAGAATTCGGCAAGCCCTACACGTCGACCAAGAACCGGCCAGGTAG